>JBKKAU010000831.1:0-10158 GCA_046714475.1 Thermoanaerobaculia bacterium | reverse complement strand
CGTGGCATCCTGGCGGACGACGCGGAGGCCGAGGACGTCATGCAGGACGCCTACGTGCGCGCCTTCCGCGAGCTCGCCAGCTTCCGCGGCGAAGCCCGCTTCTCCACCTGGCTCACCCGCATCGCCTGCCACGAGGCGCTGGCCCGCGCCCGGAAGCGGCGGCGGCTGGTCCCCATCAGCCCCGTTGGCCCCATCGGCGGCGGCGAGCCGCCGGACCCTCCGTCCCAGGCTTCGGGCCCCGAGAGGGAGATGGAGAACCGCGAGCTGCAGACCGTCCTCCGCGACGCTGTGGAAGTCCTCCCCGATCCGCTGCGGGCCGTCTTCTGTCTGCGCGAGGTCGAAGGCCTCTCGACCGAGGAGACCGCCGGCGCCCTCGGCCTCACCGCCGAGAACGTCAGGGTGCGCCTGCACCGCGCCAAGCGCACCCTGCGGCAGACGCTAGACCAGCGCATCGGCCGCGAGGTGCGCCGGCTCTACCTCTTCGACGGCGCCCGCTGCGACCGCGTGGTCGAGGGCGTCTTCGCCCAGTTGCTCCTGGAGCCGTAGAGTGGACGCGGCTCACCGCACCTCGACGGGCCATTGCGCCCCCTCGCGGGGCTCGTCGTGCCAGCGCACGTTCTCCTGGACCAGCGCCAGCCGCAGCGTGTAGCGGCCGGGGAGCTCGGGCGCGGTCACCGTCATCCTGTAGCGTCCGCTGGACTCCGGCGGCAGCGGCGGCAGCAGAGCCGCGCGGGGCGCGTCGTAGACGACCATGCCGCCGTCCTCCCCGATCCAGTGATAACTCAGATGGACCGGATTGGGGAGGGCGCTCGCGAGCATGAAGCCCGAGCGGTTCCGGACCTCGACCTGGAGAGGCAGGCTCTGGCCGGGCGCCGCGTGCGCCGGCACCCCCTCGGCCCGCAGCTCGAACATCTCGGGCGCCACCTCCGCGGGGAGCGGCTCCATCGGCGCGTCGGGGGCCTCCAGGCCGCGCATCTGGCGGAGCTGGCGCGCGATCCACCCGGGCGGGGTGTTCTCGACGTGCGCCGGCGCCCGCACCGGGCGCGGCCCCCGCACCAGGAACGACCGCGTGATCTCCAGCAGCTCGCGGAACTGGAGGTCCGGCTCCTCCCGCAGCCGGCGGCGGAGCGCCTCCTGCTCGTGCGAGGGGCGCTCCACGTAGGAGCCCTTGCGGGTGCTGGACGGGAACTTGAAGACCGTCAGCCGCTCGGCTGCCACGAACACCTTGCCGGCGCGCCGAGCGCGCTCCCACAGCTCGGCGTCCATGGGCAGATCGACGGCGCGCGGATCGGGCCACGGGCCGATCTCCTCGGTCAGCCGCCGGGAATGGAGGACGCTCGACGGTACGACGAAGTCGCCGGGACCCAGCTCTCCCGACCCGGTGAGGCCCGAGATCTGGCGCTCGCCGTCGGGATGGACGATCGCGGCGAGCGTATGAAAGACGTCGCCCCGCCGCCGCCGCGCCAGGTCGACCAGCGTCTCGAGATGGGTGGGATGCCAGAGGTCGTCGTGGCCGAGATAGGCGACGTACTCGCCGCGCGCCAGGGCGATGCCGGTGTTGTTGGGCTCCGCCTGGCTGCCCGAGTTGGACGGCAGGTTGTGCCAGCGCAGGCGCGGGTCCCCGAAGGCGGCCACGACCTCGGCCGAGTCGTCGGTGCAGCCGTCTCCCACCACCAGGACCTCGAACGACCGGAACGTCTGGTCCAGCGCGCTCGCGATCGCGTGGCGCAGCACGCCGCTCCAGTTGTAGGTCGCGATGACGACGCTGACGAGCGGGGGGGCGCCGTCCGTCATGGCCGGGTCTCCTCAGTAGCCCAGCGTCTCTTCAAAACGGAACGGGATGAGGTCCGTATCCAGCGGCAGGCGGTACTTGTCCGGGTTTGCGTGGTCGTAGGCCCGCGTCGGCACGTTGATGAAGTAGGCGTCGGTCTCCCCCACGTTCTGCACCGCGTGATAGACGCCGCGCGGGATGACGACCATCCCCCGGTTGCGCTCGCCGAGGAAGATCTCGTTGACCGAGCCCTTCGTGGGCGAGCCCTCGCGGGCGTCGTAGAGCACGATCCGGAGCGTACCGAGGCTGACGAACAGACGGTCGTCCTGCAGGTGGTGGACGATCCAGCCTTTGACTTTGTGAGGCCGCACCATCGACTGGTAGACATAGACCAGGGGTGCCTCGTGGAGTCCCCAGGCAGGGTTATAGACCTCGCACAGCTCGCCGCGGTCGTCGACGTGCGTCACCGCCTGCCGCAGGACCACGCCCGCGATCCGTGGGACGATCCGGACCCCTTCCGGAGTCACGGTCTGGCGGTCCTTGATGGGACCGGTTCCCGACCGTTTTGTAGCTTTCGTCTGTCGGCTCATGAAAGCGCCTCCTCAGAGCACAGGAACGGCCCTAGTCTAAAGCAGAACAAGGCCCCGCCTCCTTGTACTATGGGGCGTCTCCTTCGAGGAAAGGCCCATGCTGAGCTCGAAACCTCTCCGTGCCCTGGTCTTCGCGACGCTCGCCGCCTGGCCTTCATGCCCCCTTGGGGATATTCCAATTATTCAGAGTTGAAGAAAAATTGTAACAATCTCCTCCTCCGCTCGCCTTCTCCTGTACAAGGCCCCCCCACTGACGAAGGAGCTCGCTTCAGAAGCGGCTTCCAACCGGCCTGACAGGAGAACCGATCATGAGTACGAAAGCAGTCATCACGCGACGGGGTGCGTCCGGCACCCGGGCTGAAAGTGCCGAAGGTGTCGATGCCGCACGCCTCGGATTCAAGGTGGAAGCGCAACTGCCTCAAGGCACGTTGATCAGTGACACCGGGAGCGCGGGGCGAGCGGTCCGGGATGCCGGGCCGACCTACGCCGAGCTCGAAGAGCAGGGGTTTCGGGTCAAGGTACTCCCGGACACCAACATCCTCGAAGTCGGGACCTTCCGGATCGACACCGAGGCCACGCCGCCCATGGCGCCCAGGGCCTCGGAAGAGCGGGGCTTGACCGACGACGAGACATGGACGCATCACCTCGTCCAATTGATCGCGCCGCCCAACGAGGAGTGGATCCGGACCATCGAAGCGCAAGGCGTGGACGTGGTGGAGCCCATTTCCAGGTATGGGCTTTTCGTCATCGGCAGCCCGGACACGGTACGAAACCTGGAAAGTCTCCCCTTCGTGGCCTGGACCGGCCCGTTCAAGCCGGAGTACCGCATCGCCGGCAACCTCAAGGAGCTCCAGGGAAGGATCCAGTACGTCAACGTCGGCGTCTACCCGGAGTCCGCGGTCCCGGAGGTCCGGCGCGGCATCGAGGCGGCGGGCGGGACCATCGTCGACGAATGGGGCCAGGAAGGGAGCTACCGGCCGGGCTATCGCTGCCTCATCGTGGAGGTGGACGCCCAGGACCTGCTCGCGATCGCCAGCCTGCCCTCGGTGCGCTGGCTGGAGTACCAGTCCCCGATCCTCACCGCCGACGATGAGCGTTCGGCTCAGATCGTGGCGGAGAACCTGGACGGCGTGGCGCCCCCCAACACCGGACCGGTCGTCGGCTATCAGGCCGCTCTCACCGGCCTGGGGCTGAGCGGCGCGGGCGTGGTCGTCGGCATCTGCGACAGCGGCGTGGACTCGCACAACAACGCCACCATGCACCCCGACCTGGCGGGGCGGATGAGCTTCTTCGTGGATACGACCGGCGGTATCACCCCGACCGACACCGACGGGCACGGCACCCACGTCGCCGGCATCGCCGTCGGCAACGCCGCGACGGGCGAGACCGATCCCGAAGGGTTCCTGCTCGGACAGGGCATCGCGCCCGGCGCGATGTTCGGCTCGGTCAACCCCGTCGACACCCCTGGGGGCCCCGGCACCGGGCCGGTGGCGACGTTCACTCAGACCATGGTCAACAACGGCGCGCACGTGATGAGCAACAGCTGGCGCCAGCTCGGAGGCGGCGGGTACACGGCCAACGCGGCCCTGGTCGACGAGTTGGTGCGCGACCCCAACAACGCGACGGCGGACCTCGACTACCTGGTGATCGTGTTCTCGTCCGGGAACAGCGGGCCGGGGGCCGGTACGATTACGGCTCCGAAAGAGGCCAAGAACCCCATCGTCGTCGGCAACGCCATGAACTTCCGTCCGGGAGAGGCGCTTGCCCTCTCGTCCACCTCGGACGACATCCGGGGCATCAACCGGAGCTCCAGCCGCGGACCGGCCGACGACGGCCGCATCCTGCCTACGATCGTCGCCCCGGGGACGGACATCATCTCCACCCGCTCGACGGTCGACGCGAACACCGGCGTGCCCGGAGTCCAGCGCCCGCGGACCGCCTACACCGATACGGACGCGGACGTCCACCAGGACTACACGCCGATGACCGGTACGTCGATGGCCGCGCCCCATGTGTCGGGCCTGTGCGCCCTGCTCATCGAGTGGTGGCACAACCGCACGGGCGGCAAGAACCCCAGCCCGGCGCTGCTCAAGGCGCTGCTCATCAACGGCGCCGAGGACCTCGCAGGCGGGCCGGACGGCGACAGCGGCGCCATCCTCACAAACATTCCCAACAACGTCCAGGGCTGGGGGCGGGTGAGCCTGGAGAACATGGTGTTGCAGGCCCCGGCCTCGGACCGCGGACCCAAGATCTTCTCCGACCAGAAGCACGCCTTCACCGCCGACGGCCAGGAGCTCATGATCCGCGTCGCTCCCGTGGACACGGGCCGTCCGCTGCGCGTCACGCTGGTCTGGACGGACGCTCCCGGCGCGGCCAACGCCAGCCCGGCCCTGGTCAACGACCTCGACCTCGAGGTGACCGAGGTGGACACGGCCAACGTCTTCAAAGGAAATGTGTTCACCAACGGGTTCTCGACGACCGGAGGCGTGTTCGACACCCTCAACAACATCGAGTGCGTCTACGTCCAGAACCCGGACGGCACCTATGAGGTGCGGGTGATCGCCGCCAACATCGCGGCCAGCGCCCGTCCCGACGTCGCGACGCCCTGGCAGGATTTCGCCCTGGTCATCGACAACGCCGAGGTGCCGGCCGCGGCGCCGGTCAGCGTGGTGCCGGTCATCGACCGCTCGGGCAGCATGGTCGCCTACGGCTACGAGGCCATCACCCGGATCAGCAGCAAGCAGTTCGTGGACCTGATGGGGGTCGACGACAGTCTGGGCGTGGTCAGCTTCGGCGACGCGGGCGCGGTCGAGTTCCCGGCGATGGCGCCGCTCGATCTCCAGACCATCACCGGCCAGCCGGTGCGCGACGCGGCGAAAGCGGAGATCGACGGCATCGCCTTCGGCGGCTGCACCTTCATGGGAGACGGCATCGTCCGGGCGCGCGACCTGCTGAACCCCGCCGCCGGCTCCCGCGCCATGGTGCTGCTCTCGGACGGCTACGACAACAAGGGCTGCCAGCCCGCCAACCCAGCCAGGCCGTCGGCCCTGGAGGCGGTCGCCACCCTGCCCGCCAACCTGGCGGTCTACACCTGCGCCATGGGCCCCAGCTCCGACCAGGTCCTGCTGGAACAGATCGCCGACGTCACCGACGGCCGTTATTACTTCATGCCCTCGATCGACGACCTCTTCGAGATCTACAACTACATCCGCGGGCAGGTGACGGGCGACTCCATCGTCGTCAACGAATCGGCCATGGCCTCCAGCAGCCGCGTGGCGGCGTTCGTGGACGCTCTGGCCAGCCAGGCCACCTTCTCCGTGGCCTGGGCCGACCCCAGGCTCCGCTTCGTCCCCGGCGAGCCCAGAAAGGAGAACGAGGTTTGCGTCCGGCTGCGGGACCCGCGCGGCAGGCTGCTCCACCCCCATAGCAGCCATGTGCGCAGGATCATCGGCGCGGGCTATGTGATCTTCAAGTTGCAGGAGCCGCTGGCGGGACAGTGGTTCGTGGAGGTCTCGACGGCTGGCGACACCCACGTGCGCTACACCGTCGGCGGCTTCGTCCGGTCCCGGCTGCGGCTGGTGGTCTCCCGTCTCCCCAAGGTGATCGTGCCGGGGCTGCCGCTGACCGTGGCCGCGCAGGTCTTCGACGGCAAGCAGCCGATCCAGGGCTTCCGCGCCACCTCGCGCGTCGTCGCTCCGGCGCTCAGCCTGCGCGGGATGCTGGACAAGTTCAGGGACCAGCTGACGCGCATCCGGCCCTCCTCCGCCGCGGCAGGCGACGGTCTCCCGTCCGACATCGGCAAACTGCTGGCCTTGCGGAACAAGCTGGTGAAGGAGAGGCAGCCGGACATCTTCGCTCCCGCGACGTCCAGCCTGACCTTCCAATCCGTCACCCTGGGTAACCTGAGGAACCAGGGGCTCGGGCATCTGCTGCCGTCCGATGTGGTACCCGCCGGGCTCGGCGGAGCGAACGCCAACTCGCCGACCGCGCTTTCGGGCGTGCTCCGGGGCCTGTTCAGGAACACCCGGCAGCAGGGGAGCTACAACGTGGAGGTGACGGCGAGCGGGACCTCTCCCGTCTCCGACACCCGTTTCATCCGGAAAGAGATGGTCAGCGTCCTCGTGAAGTAATCCTGGGCAGGGGGCGAGGCTCCGGCCTCGCCCCCTGTATCCCGAACCGACCGCCAGAGGAGGACGATCATGCCCGAACCCGCCGCCCTTTCATTCCATGAAGCCGAGGTCCCTGTCGACCCCTCCACGCTGACGCTCCTGCGGCAGATGGGGGCCGACGGACGGATCTCCGCGGACCACTTCCTGGTACGGGACAGCCGCGCCCGCCTGGTCCTGAACCGTCACGACATCGAGGTCCTCCGCGACATGGGCCTGGAGGTCGAGATAGGTCGGGACCTCATCGAACAGGCCCGCCGTGTCCAAGGCGAGGTGCTGGAGCGTACCCGGGGTCTCACCGAAGCGGACGAGCTGCTCACCGGCTTCGTCGATCAATACCTGGACACCGCCGGCATCCTGGGCCGGTTCCAGTCCCTGCACGACGAGTTCCCCGCCTTGACGCAGTGGACCAATCTGCCCCATCCCACCCTGGGGTACGACGGCTCACAGGCTCCGCTGGCCGGCCCGGCGGCGGTGAAGCTGTTCCGCATCACCACCACCCCGGCCTCCGTCGCCAAGCCCGGCCTGCTGCTCCTCGCCGGCATCCATGCCCGCGAGTGGATCCCTCCCCTGGTGGCGATCGAGTTCGCCGAGCAGCTCCTGCGCACGTACACGCCGGGGTCGATGAACCCGGAGGTGCAGGCGGTCAACCAGATGGTGGAGGGGTTGGACATCCTCATCATCCCGGCGGCGAACCCGGACGGCATCAACTTCTCGCACCACGACTTCGCGATGTGGCGCAAGAACCGCCGCGCCAATCCTGCGCCGCCGGCGCCGTGCCCCGGGACGTTCGACGCCAACGGCGTGGACAACAATCGCAACTACAGCACCTACTGGGGTGACGCCGGGTCTTCGGGCGACGTCTGCAGCGAGTCGTATCGCGGGCCGTCGGCGCTCTCCGAGCGGGAGAACCGTAATGTCCTGCACGTCGTCGAGCAGTTCCCCAACCTGCTCGTGGCGGTGGACTGCCATTCGTTCGGCGAGGACATTTTCCGCGCGCAGCCCACGGGAGGGGCCTTCATCGCCTCCCAGCCGGTCGAGCCGCGTGACCATGCCATCTTCCTGACGCTGGAAGCCGCGATGAACACCGCGATCTCCTCCGTGAGCCCCGGCAAGACCTATACGACCGGAACGACCAACAACCACGCCGGCACCGGCGACGACTATCTCTTCCTGGCGCATCGCATCTTCGGCTTCACCGTCGAGTGCGCTCAACAGTTCCAGCCCCCGATCGCCAGCGCCCTGGTGACCGTTCAGGAAGTGGCCGCGGCGATGCGCGCGCTCGCCCGGGAGACCCTGGAGCTGGCCGGCCAGTTCACGTTCCCCGTCAATATCATCCACGTCCTCGACCGCTCCGGCAGCATGGTCTCCTCAGGCTACGTAGAGCCGGCCCGGTCGAACGGCAAACGGATGGTCGACCTGATGTCGCTCAACGACTCGGTCGGCATCGTCTCCTTCAACCAGGCCTCCACCACCCACATGGCGCTCACCGCCATCGACAACCCGGGGGTCTACACGACCGCGCGAACCGCCGTGGACGGCATCGCCTTCGGCGGTTTCACCTCCATCGGCGCGGGTCTCCAGGCCGCGGGAGGCCTGCTCGCCGGGGCCGGCGGACCGAGAGCCATCGTCCTGCTGTCGGACGGCTATCAGAACCGCGAACCGTGGGTCGTCGACGTGCTGCCGGAGCTGCCGGCCGGGACCAGGGTGCATACCATCGCGCTCGGACCGCAGAGCGACCAGGCGCTGCTGGAGACCGTCGCCGACGCGACGGGCGGGCAGTACTATTTCAGCCCCGACGAGCTGGACCTGCACGAGATCTACAACTACATCCGCGCCGAAGCCACGGAGGAAGAGCTCGCCCTCAACGAGACGCTGGTGCTTTCCGGAACGGAAGCCGCCGAGTCCGCGGTGACCAGGACTGTCGTGGTGGACGAGGGCGCGGCCCATGCCGCGTTCACCGTCTCCTGGAACGATCCGGCGACCGACCTGCAGGTCACCCTGCATCCGCCGCAGGGGCCGGTGATGGACCTGAGCCGCGTCCGCCGGACGGACGGCAAGGCTTACAAGGTCCTGCGGCTGCGGCGCCCGCAGGCCGGAGTCTGGTCCTTGACCCTCCAGCGCCGGTCCGGCGTTGGCAGGGTCTCATGTACGGCCGCCGCCTTTCTCCGCTCCGACCTGCGGCTGCGGCTTCTGCCCGCGGCCAGGGCCTTCCTCATCGGACGCCCGCTCGGCGTCTTCGTCCAGGTTCAGGACCAGGGGAGGACGGTGCGGCAGATCCAGGGGAGGGTTCTCGTCAAACGTCCGGCGGCCTCGTTGGGCACGTTGCTCCAAGGCTTCACGGGAAGGTTGCCGCGCATTCCATCCTCCCAGCTCGCCGCGGCCGATGCGCTCCCCCGGCAGGTCCTCCAGGCGCTTCTCCTGCGCGACCGCCTGCGCCGGCAGACCGGACAGGACCCCCTGCGCCACCTCGAAGCGGCGGGAGAGCTCCGGCCGCTCTCCGGGACCGAGCCCGGGAACAGGGGTCATACCGCTGTCGTGACCTCGCCGGCGACGTCCATCCCGGGGACCTACAACGTCAAGGTGCAGGTCGAAGGGCGGTCCGAGGTCAGCGGGCGGCCGTTCGTCCGCGTGGGGCTGCGCAGCATCCGGGTTGGATAGGCCTGTTGTAATATTCAGCCATCCAGCACAGAGGCTCCATGCACCTCTCGAAAACTTTCCTGACCCTGACCTTCGCCGCTCTCGCCGCCTGTGGCCCGGCCGCGGGCGCGCCACAAGACCCGCTCGCCGCCAGGATCGAGCGCTGTACCGCTCAGGAGTGCCAACCCGCCGCCGAGGCCCTGCGCGACGGCCGGCGTCTGCTGGCGCTGCAGCGTCTCGCCGCGGTGTGGATGGATGTCGCGGCCCAGGACTACCTGCGCGAGCGGCCGGCCGCCCAGCGCAACGACCCCGCCGCTTTCGAGACGGAGTGGGCGCGCATGGGACGCGTGCTGCGGGACGACCTCGGTACACCCTCCCCCGCCGCTTTCGAGGGGGTGCGGCCCGCGCTGGTGCGCGCCGTCGGCGAGGCCGCCCGCGCTCAGGTGAAGGTCTATTACGAGGCCAGCCTCGACTACGGGCAGAACACGGAGCCGCAGAGCGGCCTCTTCTACCTGGGCGCCGCCCAGGGGCAGCATGAGGTCGGCGCCTTCGTGCGGACGCTTACCGAGCCCGCGCCCCACCGCGCGCCGCCGCTGCGCGCGCTCGGCGCCGACCTCGACGCGCTGGAGGCCGAGTTGCTCGCGGCGTACCGGCCGCCGGCCTCGGTCGACAAGCACCAGGACTTCATCGCCCTCAGCTCCACGGTGAAGGAGGCGCGCGAGCTCGACGCGGCCGGCCTGCGCTACGGCGCGCTCCTGCGCTACCTGCAGGCGGCGCGGCTCCTCGCCCTGCTCACCGGCCCGCCGGCCTCTCCGGAGAACGGCGCCGAGACGCTGGCCAAGCGGCTGCAGGAATTCGAGAAACGCCTCACCACGGGTGACGTCGATCACAGCATCGGCCGGATGTTCCTCGAGGCCGCGCAGGCCGCGCCGAGCGCGAGCCCCGCCGTCGCCCTGGCGGTCGCCGGCGACGTGCTGCCGCGCTACTTCGC
>JBKKAU010000830.1:0-4102 GCA_046714475.1 Thermoanaerobaculia bacterium | reverse complement strand
CCAGAAGGTCGACGTCTCCGTGCAGGAGACCGACGGCCCGCAACATGGCCTCCGTTCGTTCCAGCTCGGCCTTGTCCTCCTCGGTGAGGTCGTCGTGCTCGGTCACCTGGCTGCGGAAGTCGGCGTCGGAGAGGAAGTCGACGTAGACGGGGTGGTCGAACTCGAGGCCCCGCTCCCGCTCGACGAAGGTCACAAGGTCGGTCACCCGGGAGTCCCACGAGTCGGGGTAGGCGTCGTTCGCGAACTTGCTGTAGGCCAGGAAGCCGCCGCCGGCGGCCGTGGCGAATATCACCACCGAAAGCATGGCGACCAACCGCCGCCTCCGGTGGGGGCGCGGCGCGGGAAGCAGGTCACCGGCGGGGGGCGCCGCCTGCCAGGCAGGTAGAACCAGTCGGCGAGGCCGGCCGGTCCCGCGGCTGTTGCCTGAGGACGGCCGAGCGCCCGCAGGTCGAGCATGGTCTCGGCCGGCGGATCGATCCAGCAGCGCTGGCGCTCGAAGGGATAGGTCGGCAGCGGCACGCGCCGCCGCCGCTCGTGGGCGAAGACGCCGCGCGCGTCGAGCGCCGCGCCGGCGGTCCAGAGCCGGCCGGCGGCCTCCAGCAGCAAGGCGACGTCCGAGCCGCGCTCGCTCTCGCGGCGCAGGGTCGAGACCGCCACGCGGCCGGCATCGGCATCGTGAGCCTGCGGGTGCTGGCGCACCAGGGTCGACAGCGTGCTCCCCGGCCCGACCTCGAGCAGGATCAGCTCCGGCTCGCGCAGCAGCTCGGCGAGGCCCTCGGCGAAACGCACCGGCTGCGTCATGTGGCGCGCCCAGTACCCGGGGTCGGCGAGGTCGGCGGCGGTGATCCAGGTGCCGGTGACGTTCGAGAGGTAGCGCACCGACGGCGCCTGCGGATCGAGCGCGCGGGCGAGGTCGGTCAACGGCCGCACCGCCGGCTCCATCATGCGCGAGTGGAAGGCGTGGGTGGTGGTGAGCCGCAGGCAGGAGACGCCGCGCCCGGCGAGCGTCCCGTCGAGCCGCGCCACCTTCTCTTCGGCCCCCCCCACGACGCAGAAGTGCGGGCCGTTGGTGGCCGACAGCGACAGCCCTTCGCCGAGCAGCGGCCGGACCTCCTCCTCGGGGAGCGGCACGGCGAGCATGGCGCCGGCGGGCAGCTCCTGGATGAGCCTGGCGCGGCGCGCCACCAGGGCCAGCGCGTCCTCCAGCGACAGCACGCCCGCCAGGCAGGCGGCCACGTACTCGCCGAGGCTGTAGCCGATCATCGCCTGCGGCTTGATGCCCCACTCCATGAGCAGCCGGGCCAGCGCGTACTCGACGACGAACAGCGCCGGCTGCGCCACCTCGGTGCGGGCGAACCGCTGCGACGCCTCGTCCGCCGGACCGCCCCGGCGCAGCAGCGCCCGCAGGTCGGTCTGCCGGCCCGGGCCGCCGGCGGCTTCGTTGTCAGAAACCAGCGCGGAAACCGGCGGGAAGAGGACCTCCCGGATGTCGACGCCCAGGGGCTCGCGCAACAGACCGGCGCAGCGGTCGACCTCCTCGGCAAAGGCCGGCTCGGTGTCGTAGAGCTCGCGCGCCATGCCCGGGTAGTGGTCGCCCAGACCGGGGAAGAGGAAGGCGACCGGCCGCTCGCTCCCCTCGCGCCCGCCGGAGACGACGCGGGCCGGATCGAGCGACCGCAGGGTCGCGACCGCGTCCCCGCGGTCGCGGCAGACCAGGGCGCGGCGGCGGTTGAAGACCTTGCGGCCCGCCTGCAGCGTGAAGGCGACGTCGGCCAGATCCAGGTCTTCGCTCTCCAGCCGGTCCGCCAGCCGCAGGGTGGCGGCGTCGAGCGCCGCGTCGGAGCGGGCCGACAGCAGCAGGAGCTGCCAGGGACGGGAGGGGCCGGACGGCTCCGTTTCCGGCGCCTGCTCGATCACGGCGTGGGCGTTGGTGCCGCCCAGGCCGAAGGAGCTGACCGCGGCGCGGCGCGGCGCGAAATCCTCCGGCCAGGGGGTCGTCTCCGTCGGCACGTAGAACGGGCTCGACGCGAAGTCGACCTGCGGGTTCGGCCGCTCGAAGTGGAGGGTCGCCGGGATCACGCCGTCGCGCACCGCCAGCACCGCCTTGAGCAGCCCGGCCGCGCCCGCCGCCGTGTTGAGGTGGCCCAGGTTGGTCTTGACCGAGCCCAGGGCGCAGTAGCCGGTGCCTTCGGCGCCGGCCTCGCGGAAGGCCTGGGTGAGGGCCGAGACCTCGATCGGGTCGCCGAGCGGCGTGCCGCTGCCGTGACCCTCGACGAAGGCGATGCTGTCGGGCGGCACGTCGGCCATCATCAGCGCCTCGGTGATGACCTCGGCCTGCCCCTCGATGCTGGGGGCGGTGAAGCCCACCTTGCCCGAGCCGTCGTTGTTGATCGCCGAGGCGCGGATCACCGCGTAGACGCGGTCGCCGTCCTCGAGCGCGTCGGAGAGCCGCTTCAGGGCCACGACCACGCCGCCGTTGCCGCTCACCGCGCCCGAGGCCTTGGCGTCGAAAGCCCGGCAGTGCCCGTCCGGCGAGGAGACGTCCCCCTCCTGGTAGAGGTAGCCGTCGACCATCGGCAGGGCGATCGAGACGCTGGCGGCGAGCGCCAGGTCGGCCTCGCCCGCGAGCAGCCCCTGGCAGGCCATGTGGACCGCCACCAGGCCGGTCGAGCAGGCCGTCTGCACCAGCACGCTCGGCCCCCTGAGGTTCAGCTTGTAGGACAGGCGCGTCGCCAGGAAGTCGCGGTCGTTCAGCAGCATGACCTGCATCATGCCGAGCCGCGCCATGAGGTCGGCGTTGGGCAGCAGGTTGGACAGCAGGTAGTGGCTCGTCCCCGAGCCGGCGTAGACCGCGATGCGGCCGGGGTACCGGTCGGGGTCGTAGGCGGCGTCCTCCAGGGCCTCCCAGGCGCACTCGAGCAGCAGCCGGTGCTGCGGGTCCATCACCTCCGCCTCGCGCGGCGTCAGGCCGAAGAAGGCGGCGTCGAACCGGTCGATGCCGTCCAGCACGCCGCGGGCCTTGACGTAGCTCGGGTCGGCCAGCAGGGCCGGATCGACGCCGGTCGCGAGCAGCTCTTCATCGCTGAAGAAGGTGATCGCCTCGACGCCGGCGCGCAGGTTCTCCCAAAGCCGCGCCACGTCGGGCGCCCCGGGGAAACGGCCGGACAGGCCGACGACGGCGACGCCCTGCGGAATCGACTGGGTCGGGGAGATATCGTCCTGGCTCATAGGGAGCTCCTCATCCTTCGTTTCGGGGGCGGCGCTGCGCCCGTTTCTGGCTCAGCTGCCGCATGGATTCCTGCCGCGTCCGGGTACGCGCCCGGGCCTGCTCCGCGCCGCTCTCGCGCGGCGCCTCGGCCTGCTGGTCCTGGGCGAGGTGCCGCGCCAGGGCGTCGATCGAGGGGTGACGGAACAGGTCCATCACCGACAGCTCGCGTCCCAGCACCTGGATCAGGCGGCTGTGGAGCTTGATGATCAACAGCGAGCTGCCGCCCAGCTCGAAAAAGTTGTCATGGACGCCGACGCGCGGGAGCTGCAGCACCTCGCGCCAGGCCTCGGCGATGGTCCGTTCTAGGTCGGTGCGCGGCGCCACGTACTCCTCGCCCGACGAGGCGACCTGCGGCGCCGGCAGCGCCTTGCGGTCCACCTTGCCGTTGGAGGTCCGGGGCAGCTCGCCGAGGAGCACGAAGGTCCACGGCACCATGTACTCGGGCAACGTCCGCAGCAAGGCGTCCCGCAGCTCGGCCGGCGTGACCGCGGGCTCGCGGTCGGACACCACATACCCCACCAACCTCTTGTCGCCGGGGATGTCTTCCCGCGCCGCGACGACCGCCTCGAGCACCTCGGGGAGCTTCTCGAGCGCCGCCTCGATCTCGCCGAGCTCGATGCGGAACCCCCTGACCTTGACCTGGTGGTCGATCCGGCCGAGGAACTGCACCGCGCCGTCCTGCTGATAGCGGACGAGGTCGCCGGTGCGGTAGAGCCGCTCGCCCGGCCCGTCGCCGAACGGGTCGGGGACGAAGGCCTGGGCGGTCAGGCCGGGGCGGCGCAGATAGCCGCGGGCGAGGCTGGCGCCGCCGATGTAGAGCTCGCCGGCCACCCC
>JBKKAU010000829.1:0-7515 GCA_046714475.1 Thermoanaerobaculia bacterium | reverse complement strand
CTACTGCCACCCCGGCAGAGCCGGGGGGACTCCCTTGGGGGTCTAGAACATGGCTGTAGATTGAATTTGTGCTGCCCACGGCTGCGGCGACCGCGTGATCTAAGTGGCCCTGCCGTAAATTTCGGTCAAGGATGGAGCCACAATAGGCGCAAGATGACTGGAAGTGCGCCCAGAGACGGGTTATATCCTCTGGACCAGGATGAGGATCAAGAATGGCACTTAGGCAGCGCCTTATCTTATTCTTGGCCATTGAAGGTGTGACTTTGGGCATCGCTATTACTGGACCTACGGTGACGAGGCTCACCGGCGGCGTCAGACGTCCGGTGCGGCCCCCGGGTTGGGCGCTGGTAGCGGTCTGACCTGAAGATCATACGAGAACGGGACCTCTACGACCTCTCGCAACTCGACCCACGGCTTGTGTGCCGCGATCAATTGGGCGATGGTCGCCCTAAGGTCGGCACTCGCCCGCGTGCCGAAGATCACCGCCTTCAGCGCCTTCGTAGAAATCGGCCATTGTGCAGGGCCGCCCTGGACGTCCACGCATCGCCACTCTTCTTCGTCTTTCCAGAGCTCCGACTTGGTCAGAAGGAACGTCCGGAGGCACTGATCGGGAGTTGCGTTGATGCCCAGCTTCGGGTAGTCCCGCGTATATCTCACCCGGTATGCATGGAAGGGTTTCATACTTGTATCGAACTCGAGGCAGAAGCCGCGATGGCCGTCCGCGTAATGAGCCCACAGCCTTGGATTGGTCTGGGTCTCGCACAGGCATAGGACTCGAGCTTTATCGAGGAACTCCTGCACCAGGTCCCCCATGCCAGCCTGGACAGCGGGATCGTTGTACTTGGCCTCCTTCTTCAGCTCCGTCCTAAGAGTCTCGAGTTGATCAGAATAGCGCGGCAACTTGCCCGCGGCCCCGAGATACCCGGCCAACGCGCCGACGATCCCGTGGTCGACTCGCTTCTCCCATTCTTCAGGCGAGGCTGCAAAGTCGTATGTCTGGCGGCAATCATAGGGATCGTTGAACTGCGTCGGGTTCGATGCCCACACCTGATCTGTAGTAAGGAACTGTTCAAACCGACTGGGGCTGCCGCCCTCGGCCTCGCCTGAGTTAAGGTCACTAGGCGCTCGATAGCGATAGAGCACGGGCGGACACGGCAGTGGCCCTCCCTTCTCGGCCAGGTAGTCCTCGAAGCGTATGGAGCAGTCCGGGCACATCGGAACCTTCCGGTCAACGATGTAGACGGAGGCATCGGTCGCCTTACCGCAGATGACGCAAGACTGGGCTGGCTGGTTGATGAGGTTGGGATCACCGCTCATGGTTTGTCTCTTCTGAGCGTCGATTCGCTCGCTTCCACGAAGTAGGTGGGTGGCACCTATCTCGGCGCCCAACCGGAAAGAGTTTACTGACCTCTCTGACCATAACCCCGCTCAGCCAACGCGACAACCTCTCGTCGTACAAGCTCCTGGTTCAGGGAAGACCTTTTCGGCGCATTCCTTTCTTCGTCAACGCTTTAGGTTACCCTACTCCGCCCAGGCCAGGGAGTCAACCGGACGGAGACGTTCTCGTCTAAGCGGACCGCAGCCTGTCCGGTTAGCCTGCAAGGGAGACCCTCGTTGCCGCTCCGACAGACTTCTGCCTCCTGACATCTTCCCTCAACACCTTCTTCTGTGATAGCGTAAGTCCAGCGGTACAACTCTCCCCGAAGGAGGTGACCCGGCACTCCATCCCAGACCACGTTTTGAGCGCGGCAGTCCTCGTTCTGCAGGGAAGGGGAGGGTCGTTCCTCCCCAGAAATGAAAAGCGGCCCCGAGCGGAGTTGGCCCTCCACCCGAGGCCTTGATAGACACAGGAGAGTGAGTCCCATGTCCACCCGGAGTGATGATACACCCCGTCCGTCCATCGACCTGAACCAGGTCACCGAATCGACCCGCCGCGCGCTGTACGACGCGGTCGTCGGCGTCTACTTCTCCCCCACTCTCGAGGAGGTCCGGCAGGCCGCCGAGGATCCGGAGGATCATTGGGTCGCCGACTACAGCCCCGACGCGGCGGGCCTCGCCGTGGTCTGGGCGCTGGGCCGCTGGTTCGCGGTCTGGCGTTGCCTGGAAGAACCCGAGGACGCTCCCCCCGAACTCCAATGGTCGGTCGTCCGCATCGTCCCCGACGGTGACGGCCGCGATAAGCTGACGTTCCTCGAAGTCTGAGCAGGCAGGCCCGGTTGACGGGAGGCGCCTCGGCGCCTCCCCACGGGGCTCGTCGTCCTTGGATATGGGCCGTTGTCAACAAAAAACGGCTCATATCCCCAGACAACAGCTCGTTTTTTGTGGATATGAGGCGTTGTCAACAGATATGAGCCATATCCCGGGACAATGCCTCATATCCCGAGACAACGGCTCTAATCCGCGGACAATGACCCGTTGTACGCGGATATGGACCATATCCCGAGACAACGGCTCATGTCCCAGGACAATGCTTCATGGCTGCGGACAATGCCTCATCTCTACAGACATGATCCATCTCTGCGGACAATGAGCTGTTGTACGGAGATTTGCGGCGTTGCAAGGTCACGGGGAAAGGTTTGCGCGGAGGCGGGAGGACAAAAAAAGAGAGGGGCGTTTGGTGCCCCCCTCGAAAGGAATCAACAAATGGAAGGGATTAATTCTGCGGGTTGGCGTCTTCGGGGGGCGGGAGCGGCTTTTCCTTGCGGGCCTTACCGCGGAACGGCTGCAGCCCGAACTCGGCCAGCTTCTCCGAACGGATGCCGTAGTGAGCCTTGACGGCCAGGCGCAGCACCGTCGCGAGCCGCTCCCCCTCTTCCATCACCACCTGGAGGCGCTTGGAGAGATCCTGCTTGCTCGCGGTGAGCGCCCCCTGCTCCTTGGTGATCTCCAGCGCCTGGTCGTACAGCGTCATGAGGCTGGCGCGCTGCACCTCCAGGTGGCCGAGCTCACCGTTGTTGGCCTGCAGCGTCGTGCTCAGCCGCTGCCAGAACCCCCGCTTCCCCTGGTACGTCGTTTCCTTCGCCATGGTCCTTCTCCTTTTCTGGGCTTGAGGGCCCATACATCCGGCGCCGAAAGTGGCGCCGAAGACTCAAACTCTCCTCCTTCCCCCGGCCGGCCCTCCCCTGGTTTCCGCTCCAGGGGGACTACGGGGGCCGGAGGCTGCTGCGACCGGACGCGGCCGGAAAAGGCGCCTCGTCACTGCTCAGTTGACTTTGCGCATGGTACTGCATTACCCTTAGGGCCTGTCAAGCCCTTTTTTGACTTTTCTTGGGCCTGATGCAGAACTATCAGCATTCAGAGGAGGTTACGGCCTATGCCTAGAGATCGACAGATGCGCGAACGGCGACGGGAGGCGATCCTGGAGATCATCCGCGAGGGAACGCCCGTGGCGAACCAGGTCGACATGGTGCGACGACTCCAGGAGAAGGGGTTCCAGGCCACGCAGTCGAGCGTCAGCCGCGACATGCGGGACCTCGGGGTCGTCTGGGTGAAGGGGCGTTACGTGATCTCGACCTGGAGCCCCGTGGACGAGATCAAGTTCCAGCTGGCGATCAGCTTCGTCCGGGAGATGAACCCGGCCGGGCCTCACCTGATCGTGGTGACGACCGTTCCCGGCACGGCCCGCATCGTCGCCACCGCCATCGACGGGATGGGCTGGCAGAATGACATCGTCGGAACCGTGGCCGGGGATGACACGGTCTTCATCGCCGTCCCCACGGTCCGCAGCCAGAAGAAGGTGCTCCAGCAGCTCAACATCGCGCTGGAAGAGCTGGACGAGGCGGTGGACAAGGTCGAGGGCGAGAAAGCGAGAGGGAAGCGGATGGATCTGGCCCCGACTGGGGTGGATGGATTGTAGGGGGCGCGCTTCATCGCGTCCTCCGGCGGAGCTCCAGGATCGAGATCTCCGGCGGCACCGGCGGATGGGCGTGCCCCCGGCGGATGGCGCCCAGGGTTTCCACCCTGGGCTATGGGAAGGGCGTTCCTACGGAACTACCCCCACCCGGGCGGGAGGGAACACTCTCTCGCGAGCTTAAATTGGCGCCTACGGCAGCAGCATCACCTTGGTGCAGCTCTCCAGCCGCCGGTCGAAGAGGTCGTAGCCGCGGGGTGCGTCTTCCAGGGAGAGACGGTGGGAGATCAGGGCGCCGAGGTCGTACTTCCTGGAGTGGATCAGCGGCAGGAGCCGCTCCATGTAGCGGCGGGCGGGGGCGCGGCCGGCGCGGTAGGTGAGGTTCTTGTCGTACGCCTCGCCGGGCGAGAAGGGGAGGTGGGGCTCGGTGTGGACGCCGACGGCGGCGACGGTCGCCCCCGGCCGCGCCAGGTCGAAGGCCAGACGGGTCGCCTCCGGGCTCCCCACCGCCTCCAGCACGGCGTCGGCGCCCCGGCCGCCGGTGGCGTCGCGCACCCGGACCGCGGCGTCTTCCTGGATGCTCACCGGCTCGGCGCCATAGCGTTCCGCGAGGGCCAGCCGCTCGGGGAGGACGTCGAGGGCGAAGACCCGCTCCGCCCCGAGCTCGCGGGCGGCGATCACCGCCATCAACCCCACCGGTCCGCAGCCCACGACCGCGACCGCCGCGCCCGGCGCCGCGCCTGCCGACTCGGCGGCGAACCAGCCGGTGGCCAGGACGTCGCCGGCGAAAAGCGCCTCTTCGACCGGGGCGCCCTCGGGCACCCGCACCAGCGTCGAGTCGGCGAGCGGCACGCGGGCGTACTCGGCCTGGACGCCCTGGAGCCCCCTCCCCTTCTCCACCCAGCCGAAGAGCTGCCCGGCCGTGCAGCGGGCCGTCAGCCCGGAGCGGCAATAGAAGCAGGCGCCGCAGCTCGTGGTGAAGGGGCTCACGACCAGGTCGCCCGGCAGGAAGCGCCTGACGCCCTTCCCCGCCTCCACGACCTCCCCCACGAATTCGTGCCCCATCACCGTGCCGGGATCGAGCCCCGTCTCCTTGCCGCGGTAGACGTGGAGGTCCGAGCCGCAGACCGCCGCCGCCCGCACGCGGACAATCGCGTCGGTGGGCGCCTCCAGGGCCGGGTCAGGCACGGTGGCGCAGCGCACCCGCCCGACGCCTTCGAAGGTGAGGGCTTTCACTGCCGCCGCATCAGCTTGAAGGCGATGTCGCGCCCCATCTTCTGAGAGTAGGCGAGGTGGATCCAGAGGAGGGCCAGCGATTCGAGCAGCCGGGCTTCGCGCAGCGGTCCGGCGTCGATCGGCTCGAACCCGAGGTCGGCGGCCAGACGCGCCGCGACCGCCTTGGCCTCGTCGTCGTCGCCGCAATAGAACATGGTCGCCGATTGCTCGTCGTAGATCGGCTCGGCCATGTTGTTGGCGCCGGTGGTGTTGAAGACCTTGACCACCCGCGCCCCCGGCGCCCACCCGGCGATCTGCTCGGCGGCCGAGGTGGAACCGCCGACCGCCAGCCCGGAGAGGTCGGGGGTCAAGGGGTTCGTGGTGTCGAAGACGACCTTCCCCGCAAGGTCGCCGGCCTGCGTGACGGCGTCCTGCGTGCCGCCCCAGGGGGTGGCGAAGACCACCACCTCACCGAACGCCGCGGCCTCGGCAACGGACCCGGCGGTCGCCCCGTCGGCCTCGCCCAGAAGCTCGCGAACCTTCGGGGCGCCGGTATCCCGCACGCCGAACATCACCTCATGGCCCCGCCGCGCCCAACCCCGCCCCAGCGTACCGCCCACGCTCCCCGCTCCGATGACTCCGATGCGCATGTTTCAGCCCCTCCTCTCAAGTTCAGGGGGATGATACCGCTTTGCGGAGCCCGGACGTGGCCGATACGCTGATAAGATCCCCCGAGTAGACGAGGACACCGCGCCATGCAGATCCAGGAACTAAGAGTTCAAGGCTTTCGGTCTCTCCGGGACATTGCCTGGAGGCCAGGAAGGTTGAATGTGCTCATCGGCCCGAACGGCTCGGGGAAGTCGAACCTGTTAAGAGCTCTGGAGTTGCTGCAACGCGCCACACAGGGCCGACTCGCAGAGGAAATTCTCCAACAGGGCGGCATTGCGCCTCTTTTATGGGATAGCCGCGTGACCAATATCACTTGGAACTTGGCCACTTGTTATGATGGCAACGAAGAGCGGGCGTTTATGTACCATCTTGATCTCAGAAGGCTTGGCACCACAAGCAGCTATCGGGTCGAGGCGGAAAATCTTATCGAGGGCGACACTTCCCTTTTAGAGCGCCATGTCAACGAAGCCTCAGTAGCACTTGATTCCCTTACTAGAGCAACTATCTCAAGCAGTTTTCCGGAAGACCAGAGTCTACTATCAAGAGTAGAAGGATTGAAGCTGCTGAATACCCCTCCTTACTCTGACCTTCTGGGTTTTTACCACCTCCTGGAACACTGGGCTGTATACCACGATATTAAGGTCGACCAGCAGGCAATCCTCCGGCAGGCAGCCGTGGCCCGCTTGGATAAGCAGATCTCCCCCGACGGTCAGAATCTGATCCCCGTCCTCCACACGCTTTACTCCGGAAATCGCGAGTTCAAAGGTACCGTAGATCGTTCAATGCGGGCCGCTTTCGGCCCGGAATACGAGGAACTGGTATTTCCTCCTGCGGCAGACCAACGGGTCCAGCTCCGCATCCGCTGGCGGTCCTTAAAAACTGAACAGTCTGCTGCCAATCTCTCCGATGGCACCTTACGCTTCCTCCTACTTCTCGCGATCCTTGCCAACCCCGAGCCCGGCTCCTTGATCGCGATAGATGAGCCTGAAACAGGGCTCCATCCGAGCATGTTCCCGATCATCGCCGAGCTTGCCGCGGAAGCCGCAGAGCGGACCCAGGTGATCTTGACCACCCACTCCCCTCAGTTCCTTGACGCCTTCACGGGCGAACCGCCGACGACCACCGTGGCTCAATGGGATCAGGGCGAGACCCGGCTTTCGGTTGTGGACGGCGAAGAGCTGCGCCGGTGGCTTCAGGAGTACAGCCTCGGAGCGCTGTTCCGCTCGGGCGAGCTCGAGGCCCTGGCATGAGGTTCGTCCTCTTCGTAGAAGGTCACACAGAAAAGAAGGCCCTCCCCGATTTCTTGAAACGCTGGCTGGACGCGCGGCTTCCGCAACGCGTTGGCGTCAAGGTGATCCGCTTCGAGGGGTGGCGCGATTATTCCAAGGAGATTCCCAAGAAAGTCGCGCTCCACCTCTCCGGGAAAGCGGAGGCAGACGTCATCGCTGGGATCGGACTGCTCGACCTCTATGGACCTGGGTTCTGCCCGCCTCACCTGGGAACGGCGGCGGAGCGGTATGCCTGGGCGAAGGATCACCTCGAAGAGCGAGTCGGTCATCCCAGGTTCCGCCAGCATTTCGCGGTCCACGAGACCGAGGCCTGGCTGCTCTCCCAGCCGGAGATCCTGCCGCCAGAGATCCGGAAAGCGCTGCCGGGAAAGGCCGCGAAGCCGGAGACGGTGAACTTCGACGAGCCGCCCGCGAAGCTCCTGGACCGGCTCCACCGGGAGAAGCTCCACCGTCCTTACAGGAAGGTCATCGATGGCGTGAGCCTGTTCCAGG
>JBKKAU010000828.1:0-7099 GCA_046714475.1 Thermoanaerobaculia bacterium | reverse complement strand
CGCCTCGCGCTCCGCCCACCCCAGGGCCTGCACCGGCGGCGCCGGGGGGGGGGGGCGGGCGGTGAGCAGCGGCGGGGTGTACCCGCCGAAGCCGGTGACGAGCAGGGCGGTGGCGAGCCAGGCGGCGGCCGGCGCTGCCAGGGCCAAGGCCCGCCGCGCCAGGGCCTCGCAGCCGACGCCGGCGGCAAAGGCCACGGCCAGCAGCGAAGGCAGGGCGTAGCGCACGGCGTCGAAGGGGTTCATCACCAGGAGGCCCAGCGCGAGGTCCATCCCGGCGAGGACGGCGAGCGGCAGGGCGCGGACCCGCCGCGCCAGGACCAGCGCCACGAAACCGGCGGCGGCCAGACCGAGCACCGGCAGCGCCGTCCAGCGCGGCCCCCACGGATGGGAGAGGAAGCGGGTGGCGACCCAGAGCGCCGAGCCGCCCGTCCGTGGGAGCTGTGTATCGAACTGCGCCACCAGCCCTGCCTGCTTGCTGAGGAAGGGGAGGAGGCTTCCAGGTCCGCCCACCGCCACGACCAGGGGGACGAACCAGACGAGGGACATCATGGTGAAGGCGCCGAGGGCGGCCAGGCGCGGCCGGAGGCCGCGGGCGAAGACCAGCGCCACGGCCGTCATCGGCAGCACGGCCAAGGCGAGCTGCGGCCGGCAGCCGATCGCTCCGGAGGCGAAGACTCCCAGGGCCATAGCAGCGGCAGTACCGCCGTCCGGCAGGCGCGCGGCGGCGGCCAGCGCCAGCGACAGGAACATCAGGGCCGGCGAGTCGGAGAGGGCCAGCGGCCCATAGACGAGCATGGACGGCGAGAGGTGGAAGAGCAGGGCGCCGATCACCGCGGCCGGGTCGCTTGCGGCGAGGCGGCGGAAGGCCGACACCAGGGCCATGTACCCGATCAGCGAGCAGGCCACGTTGAGCGTCACCAGGCTGGCGAACGGGTCGTGCAGGAAGAAATTCAGCAGCTTGCCGAGGCCGATCAGCAGCGGGTAGCCGGGCGGGTGCGGCTGGTGATGGAGGGGGTCGTATGACTCGATGCCCTTGACGAACAGGATCTCGTCCCACTCCCAGAGGCTCTCCGGCAGGGTGAGCAGGCGCGCCGCGGCCACCAGGGCGAAGCCCAGGAGGGCGGCGGGCGACGGCGGCGCGAAACGGGCGGGTCTCGGATCGATCGACACGGGTTGTCAGGAACGAGAGCGGCGATTATATCCTCTGCCGATGGCCTCGGGCTTTTTCGGCTCTCTCGCCCTGGTGCGGCGCACGTTCGCGGCGGCGCCGCTGTCGACCCGCGCCCATGCCGTGGGACGGTTCCTCACCTGCCCTTTCCTGCGGGTGCTCGACGCCCTGCCGCCCGGCGCGCGGGTGCTCGACCTCGGCGCCGGTCACGGCACGTTCGCCCGTCTGGCGGTGGAGCATGGGGCCTCCGAGGTCGTCGCCGTGGAGCCGGACGTGCGCAAGGCCCTGCCCTCCATCCGGCACCCCCGGATCCGCTTCGTGGCGGGGTACGGCGAGGCGGTCGGCGGCGCCTTCGACGCGGTGACGGTCTTCGACGTCCTCTGCCGGGTGCCGATCGCCGGCTGGGACGGGATGCTTCGCACCGCCTTCGACCGGCTGGCGCCGGGCGGCGTCTTCCTGCTCAAGGAGATCGACCCGGAGGAGAGGTTGAAGGGCGCCTGGAACCGCACCCAGGAACGGATCGCCGACCTCCTGGGGATGACGCTGGGGGACGCCTTCAGCTACGAGACCCGGGAGCAGATGCGCGAGCGGCTCACCCGCGCCGGCTTCGAGCGTTTCGAGGCGGTCGAGGTCGGCGCGGGCTACCCCCACGCCCACATCCTCTACGTCGCCCGGAAGCCGGGGGCGCGATGAATCGCGCCCCTACAAGGGCAGATCCACATACGGACCTGTAGGGGCGCCATTCATGGCGCCCTATTCCTCGACCTCCAGGAGGATGCCCTCAGTCGCGTCGTGGGAGAGGTTGACGATCCCTTTCAGGGCCTTGGGCTGGACGCGCAGGATCGTGCCGGCATAGGTCGAGCCGCTGACGAACGGGCCCCAGACCACGTCGTGCGGCGAGCAGCCGTGGCTCCCCGCCTGGAAGAGGTAGGGGAGGGACTCCACGTACTCCTGCGCCAGCCAGTCCCCCTCGGACATCGCCCGGGCGACCATGGTCTCCCAATCTCCGGGCGTGGAGAAGCGGCCGATGACGACATCGTACCCGCCGTAGGAGCGCGCCTTCTTGAGCACCGCATCCTCGCGGTGCGACTGGAGCACCTGGTCCATGGCCACGGTCTCGCCGCGGAACCGCGTCGGCCCGGGGACCGCCTGCCGCGTCCAGGGGACGTACTTGCGGATGACCTCCCGCTCCTCCTCGCTGAACAGCGGCGACTCCTCGTGCTCGGAGAGGATCCCGATGTTCGTCTTGTCGCTCATGATGCGCGTCGCCGGACCGTTGTATAGATGGATGCTCCCGAGCTTGGCGAGGCGGGCCGTGATGCGCTCGCTGGCATAGACGTGCCGCTCGATGACGCAGCGGACCTTCCGGTTCTGGGCGTAGAGCACGCCGTCCCGTTCGCTCAGCGCTCTGTAGTTGTTGAACCAGAGCGTGCCGCGCAGGGATGGGTCCACCTCGGCCAGCGCCGCCTGGTACTCGCGGTCCAGGAACTCGATGACCTCGGGCCGGCTCAGGGGCAGGGCCTCGCGCGCGGCGAAGGTGGTGTTGACCTCGCCGTCGTCCACGAGCCCTGCCTCCACGGCCCGGCGGATGACGTGGACCAGGGTGACGCGCAGCGTGTCCTTGTAGCGGACCTCGAGCCCGGCCTCGCGCGCGAACCGTTCGATCGCGGGGATCTGCAGCAGCATGCCCGCCAGCGGGCCGGTCTCCCAGCCGCCGAGGCTGCCGCTCATGTTGAACTCGACGCACTTGAACCCCGAACGGCCGCAGACGAAGTCGCCGCGCGACAGCATGCCCGCGATGCCGTTCGGCGGCTGCAGGAGGAAGCGGGCGACGTTCTCGGCGATACGGTAGGCCCGGGCGATCCGTTCCGGGTCCCTCTGGAACACCCGCTCGTGGATGGCGCGGACGAGCTGGCTGACCCCGACGCTCATCGCCTCGAGCTCGGCGCTCCGCGCGCGGCTGATGAACGTCGGCCAGGGCTGCCGCTTGTAGGTGAGCAGGGAGCTCCACCGGTCGAGGGAACGGAACGTCTGGCGGTCGAGGAGCTCCGGGTCGGCGCTCGCCAGCTCCCGGAAGCGCAGGTCCGCCTGGGAGAGGTCGGCGTGGACGGCCCTCAGCTCGTCGGACAGCCCTCCGGAAACGGGTGCGGCGGGGTTCTGGATCATCGTCGGGCCATCCCTCTGCGCGACTCGGAACAGGTTTCGACGGATTATAGACCGCCGGCCGCCGGCCGCCGGCCGCTTGCCAGTCGCTTTGCCAGCGCGCCTCAACTCTGGTAAACCTTGCGGGCCGATCCGGGACCCCCGGACCGGCGCGGTGGGAACGGGAGGTCCAGGATGCGGGACGAGGCAGGCAGGAAGCGGGTCGTCATCGAAGGGGTGAAGCCGGAGATCGACTGCGGGCGTTTCCCGATCAAGAGGACGGTGGGGGAGCGGGTCGTGGTGGAGGCCGACGCCTTTACCGACGGCCACGACGCCATCTCGTGCCGGCTCCTGTTCCGGCGTGAAGAGGGAACTTCGAAGTGGGCCGAGGCCGCCATGACCCCCCTGGTCAACGACCGCTGGCGGGGGGAGCTCACGGTCACCGGGATCGGGCTCTGGGTCTACACCGTCACCGGCTGGGTGGACCACTTCAAGAGCTGGCGCCGGGACTTGAGGAAGCGGGTCGAGGCCGGCCAGGACGTCGCGGTCGACCTGCTGACGGGGGCCGCCCTGGTCCACGAAGCCGGCGACCGGGCTCGCGAGGCCGGCCGCAAGGCGGACGCGCGGGTGCTCGAAGGGCTGGCCGCGGACCTCGAGAACGGCAAGGACCTGAGGACGCGGCTGCAGCTCGCGCTCGACGACGAGCTCGCCCAGCTCATGGACCGCTACACCGACCGCCGCTTCGCCACCGTCTACCCCAAGGAGCTGGCGGTGGTGGTCGACCCCGAGCGGGCGCGCTTCTCGGCCTGGTACGAGATGTTCCCGCGCTCCTGCGGCCCCGAAGGGCGGCACGGCACCTTCCGCGACTGCGAGGAGCGCCTCCCCTACGTCGCCGGCATGGGCTTCGACGTGCTCTACCTGCCGCCGATCCACCCGATCGGCCACACCTTCCGCAAGGGCAGGAACAACAGCACCACGGCCGAGCCGGGGGAAGTCGGCAGCCCGTGGGCCATCGGCTCGGAGGAGGGGGGCCACAAGGCGGTCCACCCCGACCTCGGGACGGCCGAGGACTTCCGGCGCTTCGTCGCCAGGGCGCGCGAGCACGGCCTCGAAATCGCCCTGGACATCGCCTTCCAGTGCTCGCCCGACCATCCCTATGTGCGCGAGCACCCCGAGTGGTTCAGGAAGCGGCCGGACGGCACCATCCAGTACGCCGAGAACCCGCCCAAGAAGTACCAGGACATCTACCCGTTCGACTTCGAGTGCGCGGACTGGCGCGGCCTCTGGGAGGAGCTCAAGAGCGTCTTCGACCACTGGATCGGCGAGGGCGTGACGATCTTCCGGGTGGACAACCCGCACACCAAGCCGTTCCCGTTCTGGGAGTGGGCGATCAACGAGATCAAGCGCGAGCACCCGGAGGTGATCTTCCTCGCGGAGGCGTTCACCCGTCCGCGGATCATATACCGGCTGGCCAAGCTCGGCTTCACCCAGTCCTACAACTACTTCCCGTGGCGCAACACGCGCTGGGAGCTGACCGACTACCTGACCGAGGTCACCCGCACCGAGGTGCGCGAGTACTTCCGGCCCAACCTCTGGCCCAACACGCCGGACATCCTCACCGAGCCGCTGCAGATCGGCGGCCGGGCGATGTTCATCCAGCGCTTCCTGCTCGCCGCGACGCTCGGCGCGAGCTACGGCATCTACGGCCCGGCCTACGAGCTGATGGAGCGCCTGCCGCGCGAGCGGGGGAGCGAGGAGTACCTGGACTCGGAGAAGTACCAGCTCCGGCGGTGGGACCTCGACCGGCCCGACAGCCTGCGCGAGCTGATCGGCCTGGTCAACCGCGTCCGGCAGGAGAACCCGGCCCTCCAGAGCAACGACGGCCTGCGGTTCCATCCCGCCGACAACGACCAGCTCCTCTGCTACAGCAAGGTCGCCGAAGACCCGGTGCGCGGCGCCAACGTCATCGTGGCGGTGGTCAACCTCGACCCGCACCACGTCCAGTCGGGCTGGGTGGACCTGGACCTCGACGCCCTGGGGCTCGAGCGCGACCAGTCGTTCCAGGTGCACGACCTGCTGACCGGCGCCCGGTATCTGTGGCACGGATCGCGCAACTTCGCGCAGCTCGATCCCCGGACGGTGCCCGCCCACCTTTTCCGGGTACGGCGGCGGGTGCGGTCGGAGAGGGATTTCGATTATTTCATGTAGGTTTTCCGAGCAGGTTTCCGATAAAGGGAGACGGGGAGCGATGGCGAACGGCGACGACAGGAGGCGGGGGGAGAAAGACGATCCCCTCTGGTACAAGGACGCGGTCCTCTACGAGATCCACGTCCGGGCGTTCTATGACTCCGACGGCGACGGCCGCGGCGACTTCCAGGGGCTGACCTCGAAGCTCGACTACCTGCGGGACCTGGGCGTCACCGCCATCTGGATCCTGCCGTTCTATCCTTCGCCCTGGCGCGACGACGGCTACGACATCTCGAGCTACACCGAGGTCCATCCGGCCTACGGCAACCTGGAGGACTTCGAGGTCTTCCTGGCCGAGGCGCACAAGCGCGGCCTGCGCGTCATCACCGAGCTGGTCATCAACCACACGTCCGACCAGCACCCGTGGTTCCAGCGCGCCCGCCTGGCCCCGCCCGGCAGCCCGGAGCGCGACTTCTACGTCTGGAGCGACAGCGACAAGAAGTACGCCGGCACGCGCATTATCTTCACCGACACCGAGACCTCGAACTGGACCAAGGACCCGGTCGCCGACGCCTACTACTGGCACCGCTTCTTCTCCCACCAGCCGGACCTCAACTTCGACAACCCGCGGGTCCACGAGGAGGTCGTCAAGGCTCTCGACTTCTGGATGGAGAAGGGGGTCGACGGCCTGCGGCTCGACGCCATCCCCTATCTCTACGAGCGCGAGGGGACCAACAACGAGAACCTGCCGGAGACCCACGAGTACCTGAAGACGCTGCGCGCCCACGTCGACGCCCGGTTCGAGAACCGCATGCTGCTCGCCGAGGCCAACCAGTGGCCCGAGGACTCGATCGCCTACTTCGGCGACCCGGAGACCGGCGGCAACGAGTGCCACATGGCGTTCCACTTCCCGGTCATGCCGCGCCTGTTCATGGCGATCCGCATGGAGGACCGCGTCCCGATCATCGACATCCTCCACCAGACGCCGCCGATCCCCGAGAACTGCCAGTGGGCGACCTTCCTGCGCAACCACGACGAGCTGACGCTGGAGATGGTCACCGACGAGGACCGCGACTACATGTACCGGGTCTACGCCGCGGACAAGGACCAGCGGATCAACGTCGGCATCCGCCGGCGCCTGGCGCCGCTGCTCGGCAACGACCGGCGGCGGATCGAGCTGATGAACGGCCTGCTCTTCTCGCTGCCCGGCACGCCGGTCCTCTACTACGGCGACGAGATCGGCATGGGGGACAATTTCTACCTCGGCGACCGGAACGGCGTCCGCACCCCGATGCAGTGGAGCGCCGACAAGAACGCCGGCTTCTCCAGGGCCAACCCCCAGAAGCTCTATCTCCCCGTCACCATCGATCCCGAGTACCACTACGAGGCCATCAACGTCGAGGCGCAGCAGAACAACCCCTCGTCGCTGCTGTGGTGGATGAAACGACTCATCACCTTGCGGAAACAACACAAGGCGTTTGGTCGCGGCACCCTCGAGTTCCTGCGGCCGGACAATCACAAGATCCTGGCATTCCTGCGACGTTTCGACGGCGAGGTCCTGCTCATCGTCGCCAACTTGTCGCGCTTCGTGCAGTACGTCGA
>JBKKAU010000827.1:0-4976 GCA_046714475.1 Thermoanaerobaculia bacterium | reverse complement strand
TCCCGGCCGAGTTCTTCCCCTGGTCGTTCCTGCTGCCTACCGCGCTGGTCGTGGGATGGCGGCGAGCCCCCCGCCAGGGTTTCCTTTTCTGCCTCTGCTGGATGATCGTCACCGTCGTCTTCTTCAGCATCTCCCCCGCCAAGCGGACGGTCTACATCCTCACCATGTACCCGGCCATGGCGCTGATGGTGGGGGCAGCGCTCGACCGCATCGCCGTTGGCTGGCCGCGCGACCGCGGCTGGCTGACCTGGCCGCTCGGGCTGATCGCGGGGCTCTGGCTGCTGATCGTCGTGGCGCTCCCCGTGGCGGGGCGGGGGCGGCCCGAAGCCGAGCCCCTGGGCGGCGACCGTCTCGTCTGGATCGTGACCGCCGCCTTCCTGCCGCTGCTCTTCGGCGCGCTCTACGCCTGGTGGGCGGGCCGGTCGGGGATGGTCCTCCGCTCCGCCGCCGCCCTGGCCGCCGGCATGGCCCTGGTCGCCGTCACCGCCTCCCTGGCGCTGCTGCCGCGCTTTGACGTCGTCAAGTCGGCGCGCGGGCTCTCCCGCGTCCTGCTGGCGAAGATGGGCCCGGGCGAGACCTACGCCATCTACCCACGGCTCGACTCGACCTTCGTCTTCTATACGCGGCGCTATGCCGTCGTGCCCGACGGCGAGGACGAGCTGCAGGAGTACGCGCGCCGCCCCGGCCGGGTCTGGCTGCTCGTCCAGCGCGACGACCTGAAGAAGCTGAAGGAGTCTCTGCCCCTGGTGGAGGTGGCCCGCGACGCCGACCTGCTGGAAGGTTACTTGCTGATGACCCGGCCGGGGCCGGCCAGGGCGCGATGAATCGCGCCCCTACATGGGTCCTTGTTGTAGGGGCGCCATTCATTGCGCCCTCTGAGGCGATCTACGGGTGAGCCCGGTCGGGCTAGGCCTGCTCGTCCGGCACCAGCACCCGCTCGATCCCCCGCGCCCTGCCGGTCTCCTCGTCGATGTCGAGCATCGTCCCCGCGAGCCGGACGTCGCGCTTGGCCACCTCGAAGGCGGCGGGGGTCTGGAGGAGGAAGCGCTTCAGGACCTTGTCCACTCGCATGCCGATGACCGACTCGTACGGGCCGGTCATCCCGGCGTCGGTCTGGAAGGCGGTCCCCTGGGGGAGGATCCGCTCGTCGGCCGTGGGCACGTGGGTGTGGGTGCCGAGCACCGCGCTGACCCGCCCGTCGAGGTAGAAGCCCAGGGCCTGCTTCTCGCTGGTCACCTCGGCGTGGAAGTCGACCAGGACCACCTTGACCTTGGGGTCGAGCCCGGCGAGCAGGCGGTCGGCGACCTCGAAGGGGGATTCCAGGTTGCTCATGTAGACCCGGCCCTCGAGGTTGATCACCGCCACCGGGATCCCGGCCGCGGTCTCGCCGACGTGGAGCCCCTTGCCCGGGTTGCCCGCGGGGTAGTTGGCCGGCCGCAGGAGATTGGGGACGCGGTCGAGGAGCGCGACCCCCTCCTTCTTGTCCCAGACGTCGTTGCCGGTGGTGAAGCAGTCGATGGGCAGGCCGTCCAGCTCCGCCAGCACGTCGGGGGTCACCCCGAAGCCGCCGGCCGTGTTCTCGACGTTGACCACCACAAAGTCTAGGCGGTGGCGGTCGACCAGCCGGGGGACCAGGTTCTGCACGGCCCTGCGCCCCGGCCTGCCCATGACGTCGCCGACGAAGAGCAGCTTCATCGATTTTCCTAGCGGGCGTATTCGACCGAGCGGGTCTCGCGGATCACCGTCACCTTGATCTGCCCCGGGTAGGTCAGCTCGGACTCGACCTTGCGCGCGATGTCCTTGGAGAGCCAGAGCGCCTGCTCGTCGCTGATCTTGCCGCTGTCGACGATGATGCGGACCTCGCGGCCGGCCTGGATGGCGAACACCTTCTGCACCCCCTTGAAGCCGGAGGCGATCTCCTCCAGCTTCTCCAGGCGCTTGACGTAGGTCTCGAGGATCTCGCGGCGGGCGCCCGGCCGGGCGGCCGAGAGCGCGTCGGCCGCGGTCACCAGCACCGCCTCGACCGTCTGCGGGTCGTAGTCGCCGTGGTGGCAGGCCATGGCGTGGACGACCTCCTCGGTCTCGCCGAACTTGCGCAGCAGGTCGATGCCGATCTGCAGATGCGTGCCGTCGATCTCGCGGTCGATCGCCTTGCCGATGTCATGGGTGAGGCCGGCGCGGCGGGCCACCTGGATGTTGGCCTTGAGCTCGGCGGCCATGGCGCCGGCCAGGAAGGCGACCTCCTTGCTGTGCTGCAGCACGTTCTGGCCGTAGGAGGTGCGGTAGCGCAGGCGGCCGAGCAGCCTGACCAGCTCCGGGTGCATGCCGGGGATCGCCAGCTCCAGCAGCGCCGCCTCGCCCTCCGTCTGGATGCGCTGGTCGAACTCCGCCTTGACCTTCTCGACCACCTCCTCGATGCGCGCCGGGTGGATGCGGCCGTCGGTGATCAACCGCTCGAGCGACACGCGGGCGATCTCGCGGCGGAAGGGATCGAAGCCGGAGAGGATGACCGCCTCGGGGGTGTCGTCGACGATCAGGTCGACGCCGGTCGCGGTCTCCAGCGCCCGGATGTTGCGGCCCTCGCGGCCGATGATCCGCCCCTTCATCTCGTCGTTGGGCAACATCACGACCGAGACGGTGGCCTCGGAGACGTAGTCGGAGGCCGAGCGCTGGATGGCCATGCCGATGATGCGCTGGGCCTGCTTGTGGGCCTGCTCGCGCGCCTCGTCCTCGATCCGTTTGACGAGATGGGCGGCCTCGATGCGCGACTCGTCCTCCATGATTCGCACCAGCTCCTCCTTGGCCTGCTGGGCGGTCAGGCCGGCGATCTGCTCGAGCCGGACCCTCTCCTCCTCGAACATCCGGTCGAGCTCGGTCTCCTTCTTCTCGACCGTCTTCTCGCGGCCGGTGACGGAGCGGTCCTGCTGGTTGAGGTCCTTCTCCCGGCGGGCGAGCTCGTCGGTGCGCTTGTCGAGGTTGTCTTCCTTCTGGGTGAGGCGCCGCTCGACGGCCTCGAGCTCCGAGCGGCGCTTCCTGGAGACCGTCTCGAACTCGTTGCGGGCCTGGAACAGCTTCTCTTTGGCGGCGATGTCGGCTTCGCGCAGGCGGGCCTCGCGCTGGCGCTCGGCGTCTTCGGCGACCTGCACGGCCTGGCGTTGCGCCTCGGCCAGCAGGCGCTCGGACGACTTGCGCAGGCCGACCCACCAGAAAAGTACGACAGCCACCACTCCCACGAAGAGAGCGATGGCCGCGACGAACAGTAGGACTTCGGTGTTCAACGGTTACACCCCATGCCCCGGAGCGGGAGGGGGGAACCGGGCGGATCCGGGAGGTAGGAGCTCTCTCGCGATCGAAAGAGGGTAAAACGCATCCCCCGCGCGGCCGTGGTGAGCCGTCGCGTCTAGAACCTGAACGCGCCAGGTGGGTGTCCGCTCCAAGAGCCATTAGCGTCCTCGTCGATGCGAGGCTGGCACAGTCCCTTGGGTGAAGACTCCCGTGGTATGAATGTTGGTTCTACAATCGGTTGGCCCATCACGAACCGCGCAGGGGTGCTAAACCTTTTCATCCTATTTTCGAGCTGTCGCGCTGCCCGACTCCCCTCAACCCCGCAGGGCCTGGGTTAATTCCTTGGCCAGCGCCACGGCCTTCTCCTTGATCTCGACCCGTTCCCCTTCCTGTTGCTCCTGAGCTCGGAACAGTTCATCCGCAAGATTGAGCGCCGCCAGGATCGCGATGCGCGCCGTGTCGGCCGTATTCACGTGCTGGGCGACGTCCCGCATCTTGCGGTCGACGAGCTCGGCCAGCTCCTGGAGACGCTGAGGGTCCTCATTGCCAAGGACGCGATACACATCCCCAAAGATTTCGATCGCCGTCGTCGATGGGGGTTCGGTGCTCAAGTCCGCGTCCAATGCCTGCCCCCAGGCAACAAGTGACGTGATGCCAGGGATTTGACGGGGGAGACTATAGCACAGGTGACAAGGGGGCTAGAATCGGACCCAGTCTCCATGCCGCCCCTCTACCGTGCCCTCCGCCGCCTGCTCTTCGGGCTCGATCCCGAGACCAGCCACGACCTCGGGATCGCCGCCCTCCGCGCCCTCCAGAACCTGCCGTCGCTCGAACGCCGGCTCGCGGCGCGCCACCTGGCCGCGGACCCGCGGCTGCGCCAGACCCTGTTCGGCCGCGACTTCGTCAACCCGGTCGGGCTCGCCGCCGGCTTCGACAAGAACGCGGTCGCCGTCGGCGCCATGCCGGCGCTGGGGTTCGGGTTCGTGGAGGTCGGGACAGTCACTCCGAAGCCGCAGCCGGGCAACCCCAGGCCGCGCCTGTTCCGCTACCCGGAGGCGGAGAGCCTCCAGAACGCGCTCGGTTTCAACAACCAGGGGATGGAGGCGATGCGCGACCGGCTGCGGGCGGCCTCCCCCGCCCCCCTCCCCGTCGGCGTCAACATCGGCAAGAACAAGGCGACCCCGCAGGAGGCGGCGCTGGCCGACTACGAGACGCTGCTCCATGGGCTGTCGGGCTTCGCCGACTACATGGTCGTCAACCTCTCCTCGCCCAACACGCCGGGGCTGCGCGACCTCCAGAACGAGGGCTTCGTGCGCGGCGTGCTGGCGGCCGCGGCGCGGATCACGGCGAAGCCGGTCCTGGTCAAGATCGCCCCCGACCTCGACCCGGACGCCGCCGCGGCCCTGGCGGAGGCCGCGGTCGACGCCGGCGCGGCCGGCATCGTGGCGACCAACACCACGGTCGACTACAGCCTGCTGGCGGGAGCCAGGGATTTCGGCGGGCTTTCGGGGAGGGTGCTGCGCGACAAGAGCTTCCGCGTCTTCGCGGCGGTGGCGCGGCGCCTCTTCGGCCGCGCCGTGCTGGTCAGCGTCGGCGGTATCGGCGGCATCGGCTGCATGGGCTCCGGGGAGGAGGCCTACCGCCGGCTGCGCGCCGGCGCCTCGCTGGTCCAGGTCTATACCGCCCTGGTC
>JBKKAU010000826.1:0-2251 GCA_046714475.1 Thermoanaerobaculia bacterium | reverse complement strand
GGCTGAGCAAGGACTACGAAGCTTTTGCCGAGACGAGCGTGGCAATGATCAGGCTAGCCATGATAAGGCTGATGCTCGGACGGCTCGCTCGGAAATGACTTCCCAAACACCCTCTTATAGGGTATGGGGGGTTTGATGCCCGTCCTGATGCCGACCACCGCCGAGGTCACCCTATTTCCTTGCCATACCGCGAAGCGGTCGAACGTACCATCGGAGCCGTCGTCTACCACACAAACGCGACCTCCCCCGAAGGTCGTCGACTGCTCGTCATTACCACAGAACATCCTCTTTCCGCTCCAATCAAAGCCCAGCCAATTTTCATCGGATCTAAACCTGATGGCGCGGGTGTAAACGATGTCGCTTGCTGGCTGAGCCGCAAGCCACCGCGGGTAGTCAAACTCTTGGTACATCGGCTCGCCTGGCATTACGGTGCGGAGCTCATTCAGGCCAGGCTCCTGCCCTTCACGCCTCTCCAGGAGGGGCTTGACTTCTGCGATCCCTGGCCGGGCGGCCAAAATTAGTAGCAAGACTAGGTGACCTAGTTTCATCATCCGAAACCTCGCGATTTACCGAGACCAGATCAGGATAACCGCTTAAACGCCTGCTGGCTCTAGGCGACGCGATTGAGCGGCAGGTGGTCCTTTTGGTAAGGGCTCTGCCTACAGCTTCTGGGCGCCATCCAGCTTTCCAAGATGGCGGTCAAACGTCCCCAGCGGGACGTGACCCGCCTTGCGCGCCACTTCCAGGATCAGGCAGTCGGAAAACCCGAGCGCGGGCCGGTCGCGGTAGTGGGAGAGGGCAGCCTCGACCACGTCGGCGTCCTGGATCGCCAAGTCCTTGTGGTCGAGTAGCATCTCCACGCCCGCGGCGATCTGATCGGCCTTGACGTCGTACACCGAGCTCAGGACCCAAGTGGTCTCCACGAGAACCAGGTGGGAAACCCAGGCCCCCGCCTGCACGAACTCCTCAGCCGTGGCGCGTTGCTCCGGGTCATCTCGCGTGAGCAGCCGCACGAGGACGTTGGTGTCAACGGCGCGCATAGCGTTGTTTCATATGACGCCGGATCCCCTCCTTGAGGTTCTCGAAGCTGCGAGGCTCCGGCTGCAGCGGAAACAGAGCCTGGTGGACCTCCTCGGAGGTATACCGGCCGACCCTCCGGACGGTGATCCGGTCGTCCTCGGCATCCCACTCCAGAACGGACCCGGGAACCAGACCCAGGCGCTTGCGAACTTCGGCGGGAACTGAGACTTGCCCTTGCCCTGTAAGCCTTGACTGCGCGACCTTCATGCGATCATAGTACCATGGTAATGCGCCGGTCTGACGAGAAGCCGGCCAGCGAGTGATCCGGAGGGAGGCACGAGGCGGGAGGAAAACCCTCTCGCCGTTCTCCCGACAGCTCCCAGCCTTCCGCACCCGCAGCAGTTGGTTCCGCCATGGTCCGTGAAGCTCCAGGAGCCGATCCCCAAGCTTCCGGAGCGACCCCCGAAGCTTCCGCCGTCGTTCCTGACTTTCGCCGAGCCGTTCCTCTTCGAAGCGGGATCGCCCCGCCGGGAGGCGGCGCCGTTTCTCGCCTGGGAAAACGACTCCGCCGGAGAGCGGGAACGATCCTCTGACAGGAAAACCCGGTTCGCTGTCAGGCGGAACGAGCCCTCCTCCTGGAGAAGCGGCCTCGCCAAGAGGAGGAACGGCAACTCCGAGGAGCGACACGGCACCGCCGGGGAGAAGGTCGGCTCCGCCGCACAGAGGAGCCGTTCCGCTGTGCGGCGGGCTGGTGCCGCCTTGAAGAGGAACGGCAACTCCGCCTGGAGAAACGGCTCCGCCGACTGGAAGAACGGCTCCGCCAACAAGAAAAGCCATGCCGCTCACTGGAGAAACGGCAACGCCGACCAGGAAAACGGCTCCGCCGCTTGGAGAAACACTGCCGCTCACCAGAAAAACGGGCCCGCCATCGTCCGGTGTTCCGCGTCAACTACTTTGGCCGGTCGACGACAATTACTTTGGCCGGTCGCCGGCGGGTGAACGAGCCGCGCCGGCGACCTCGGTGCGGTCCAGGTTGATGGGCAGTGTGGGGGCGTGCCCATGTGTCACTTGTGCTTGGTGGTGAGCTTCGGCGCCGGCTCTGCGGGCGTCGGGAGCGCTCCGGGCTTCTGCCTCCGATAGCTGGGTAAGTCGAACTCAAGGATGACGCAGTGGTGGACCAGGCGGTCGATGGCGGCCGCGGTGGTCATGGGGTTCTTGAAGATGCGCTCCC
>JBKKAU010000825.1:0-8351 GCA_046714475.1 Thermoanaerobaculia bacterium | reverse complement strand
AAAAAACACGGGGTCCTGGTATCCCGCAGTGCGGATGGCCTTCAGGGCGTTGTAGATATCGACGGTGCAGCGCAGCAGGTCGCCGCCGGCCACGTTTTTTCACAACCTAAGTCCGGGGGGCGGCGGGGGGGGGGCGCCCCCCCCGGCCCTCCTTTTTCTGCGTCGAAAGGGCAGGCGGCGAGAGCCGTAGAGCTACGCGGTCATGCCGCTAGCCGTAACTCTGATGTTCCAATTCAGGACGGAAACAGGTGCACTACTCCCGTGACCGCATTCACGAAGATGTAGTGATCGCTGGAGACCCAGTGACAATTGGTGGGCGTGTAGCAGTACCAGGGTTCCGTGATGCCCAACGCGATGGCTTGAAACAGGCTGCAAAAAAACACGGGGTCCTGGTATCCCGCAGTGCGGATGGCCTTCAGGGCGTTGTAGATATCGACGGTGCAGCGCAGCAGGTCGCCGCCGACGCCATAGATCGGCCCGGACGTTGTGATGGCCGACCAACTGATCTTGCCGGTCTTGGTATCCTGCGTACCTTCCAGGATCAGTGTCTCGGGTTTGCCTTCCGGCCGGATCCAGAACCGATATGTGTTGGGGATGGCCTCCAGCGGCCCGACGCCCGCGGCCTGCACGCAGATGGCGCCCGGCGATTGCTTGGTCACAAGCGCGTTCGCTTCCTTGATCATGAACAGCAGACTGGTGAGCACAGCTTGTTCTTCCATCGCTTTGTCCTCCAAGATCGAAGCCTGGTTACAGTACCTGGTGTCAGACCGCCCTCAGGGTAGGGACACAGCGGCCGGGGACATCATACGCTTCGTCGGGTCGCTGGAGTGGCTCCAGGCTCGTTTCCGGGCCTGTCCTGACGTAAGAATCTCCTCCCTCCATCGTTCTTCGCACCAGAGGCCGCCTGGAGGCGTTCATCTTGGGAGAATGCTGATGCGCTCCTTTTCAGGGATTCTTCGCCACGAGATCGGCATGTCCCTTCGCCGGAAGGGCCTCTGGATCGCCTATGGCCTGCTGTTCGTCTTTCATACGGTGTTGCTGTTCTCCCCTCCTCCCATCGGAGAGATGGTGAAGGGGGAGGTCATCGCCGGGGGTGAGGTCTGGCAGGTGGCGGGGCGCTTCCTCCTGGCATGCAACGTGTTCTTTCCGGTCGTGGCGGGGATCCTGTCGGCGGATCGGGTGCGGCGGGACTTCCAGTTGGGGCTGCGGGAGCTCCAGGACAGCACCCCCTTGAGCCGCCACGTCTACGTCCTCGCGAAATATATGGGAGCTCTCGCTTCGTCCCTGCTTCCCCTGTTCCTCTGGGTGATGGGCATCGCGGCCTTCATGGCGCTCATCGGGCGCGCGCACGGCAGCATGCTGTACGCGGTACCGGTGGCGTTCCTCGCCATCTCCGTGCCGGCGTTTGCCTTTGTCGTGGCGTTCTCCCTGGCCTGCCCCATGGTCATGCCGTTGAGCATCTATCAGATTCTTTTCACCGGCTACTGGTTCTGGGCGAACTTCATCCCCCCGAAGCTCTTTCCGACCCTGAATGGAACGCTGTTGACACCCAGCGGGATGTTCGCTCAGCAGGGGTTTTTCGGCGGCCAGGCCTCGCGGGCTCTCCAGGGGGCCGTGCAATACACCCCGGCCGACGCCGTGGCGAATCTGGCGGTGTTGGGACTGTGCGGCGCGGCGGCCTTGTTCCTGCTCGATCATTATCTCGGCCACCGGGCCCGCCGCGCTTGAGGATCAGATCATGAAAGGTGGCGCCTTGAAGTACTCCTGGCTCACCTATCGCCGCGACCAGTTATGGTTTCCGCTGGCGTTCCTGGCGCTCTTCATCGTCATCGTCTTGATCCTGCCTCTTCCCGCGGCCCGCTTCAGTCTCGCACGGGCCTACCTGGGGTTCATCGTGCCCTTGATCGGCGGCATCCTGGCTGCCTATGGCGTGCTCGACGACCCGGCGCTGGAGCTCCGCTTTTCCACTCCGGTCCGGGCCAAGCAGACCCTGCTGGCGCGCGTGGGTTTGATCCTGGCCGTTCAGGCGGCCTGTGCGCTCGTCTTTCAGCTCTTCCTGGGCGCGTTGGGTATCGATCTGTCTTCGCTCGGGAGCCTGTTCCGTGTGCAGTTGGTATGGTTTCTGCCGACCCTGTCTCTCGCCGCCTTGGGAAGCGCCGGAGCCCTGGCGGGAGCGCAGACCGCGATGGGCGCTTTCCTGGCCGGAGCGGTCTGGCTGATCCAATTGCTGATGAACAGTTGGCTTCAACTGAACGCCCGGACCGTGTTCCTCTTCCTGGGCGTGATAGTTCCCGATCATCCTGACCTGGCCTTGAACCAATGCGTGCTCTTCGCGGGGTCGATCGTTCTCCTGCTGGTTTCCTGGGCGCTGCTGCGCCGTCAGGAGCGGTATCTCTGAAGCGGAGGTTTTGTGATCGAAATTGGGGGTCTCACCAAGACCTACGGCCGCGGAGCCAAGGCCGCGCAGGCCCTGCGCGGCATCGACCTTCAGATCCCTTCCGGAATGTTCGGGCTGCTGGGTCCCAATGGCGCCGGCAAGACCACGCTGATGCGGATCCTGGCGGGGATCGTCAATCCGAGCCGCGGCGCTGTCCGCGTGGAGGGGCACGACCTCGCGACGGAAACCGGCAAGCGTGGGGCCAAGTCCATCCTGGGCTACCTGCCGCAGGAGCTCGGGATGTATCCCGAGCTGACCGCCGCCCAGTTTGTCGACTACATGGCGATCCTTAAGGGACTGGGAGAGCCTCGCCGGCGCGCGCGGCGCGTCGACGAGGTGTTGGAGATGGTCGCCCTCCAGGACTCCGCTCATCGCAAGATCAAGAGTTTTTCAGGCGGCATGAAGCGGCGCGTGGGGATCGCCCAGGCGCTGGTCAACGATCCCAGGGTCCTCATCGTCGACGAGCCCACGGCGGGCCTGGATCCTGAAGAGCGCATCCGCTTCCGCAATCTCCTGGTCAACCTGGCCGCGGACCGGACGGTGATCCTGTCCACCCATATCGTGGAGGATATCGGACAGACCTGCCGCGACGTCGCGGTGCTGGCCCAGGGGCGGGTCCTCTTCCGCGGCAGCCCTGCCGAGCTGACGAACGCCGCCGGCGGCCACGTCTGGACGGTGATGATGGATCGTCTCGTGGAGCCGGCGCGGGGACTGACGATCGTCTCCATGCTCCACCTGTCCGACGGGATTCAGTACCGTCTCGTGGGACCTTCCGCGGCGGGCCATCCCACGGCGGAGCCCGCCAGGCCCAGCCTGGAGGACGGGTATGTCTGGTTGATGAAGGGCGCCGGCTGAAAAGCACCGCGGCCGGCGTTGCCGCCGGCCGCTTCGACAAACTACAGGATAAATCTCCTCCCCCCGCACCACGCTCTGAACTAGTTGGTGCTTCCCGGCGCCTCCAGCGAGCCCCAATCCGGCAGGAGCTGGACGCCGGCGCCCTGGACCTTGGTCCGGAAGGCGGCGACGTCCTCGGCGAAGAAGCGGTTGACTTCGGCGAAGACCTCCGCCGCGAGCTCTTCGGCCTGCGAGAGATAGGCGAGGTTGGCGGGCGTCGGGGCGTCCCAGGAGGAGCCGATGGCGCGGGCTACGTAACCGACTTTGGACTCGAGGTCGGTGTCTTCCGTGATCCCCCGGGCGGTCTCCGGGTTGCTCCAGAGGCGCCTCTCCAGCCGGTCCAGGCCCTGCTTCAAGGTCCGGGCGGAGGCCATCAGCTCCTTGCGCGCCGGGTCCTCCGGGCTGGCCGACCGCTTCGCGTCCTCGTCGTCCTTGCGCAGCTTGGCAAGGATCGCGTCCACGTCCGAACGGGTCTTCTGGACGCGTTCGATCGCCGTGGTCAGGGTCTCCTGGACGGCGCCGGCGCGCTGCATCGCCTGGAAAATGGCCTGGCGGGCTTGCGGGTCGGTCTTCACCCGCGGGTCGGACACCACCCGCACCGGCGTCTCCTGCTTGTGGTCGCCGTAGGTGACCCGCACGGTGTAGGTACCGGGGATCACCTCGGTGCCGCGGGCGCGACGGAACTCGTTCTCCTCCTCGCCCGGACGCGGCATGCGCCGGTACGGGTCGTGGCGCAGGTCCCAGGTGGCGCGGTTGATCCCCCGCGTCGCCGGCTGGCGGAAGGTCCGGATCACCTTGCCCGAGCCGTCGAGGATCTCGATCTTGGCCTCGGGACCCTTGCGCCGGCCTCCCTCGCCCTCTTCGGGCTCATCCCCCTCGCCGGGCGCCTGGACCAGCGGCCTGCCCCCTTGCTCTCCGGCCGGTTGGGCGGTGGCAGCGCGCTCGGACTCCTTGCGCTCGCGCTCCTTCTCCTTGTCTGGGTGCGGCAGGCCCGGGACGTTCAGCGAATAGGTGATCAGCGCGCCGGGCGGCTTGGTGGCGCCGCGGAACTCGCCCTGGCCGGGGAAACGGGCGGAGCCGGTCTGCCCCACCCGCGCCTGGATCGTGTCGGCGACCTTGAAGAGGTGGAGAGGCGCCTTCTGCGTCGCCTCCGAGACCTCGCGCAACGGCCCGATGTCGTCCAGCACGTAGAGCGACCGGCCGTGGGTCGCCACCACCAGGTCGTGGTCGCGCGGGTGGATCACCATGTCCATCACCGACGCCGTGGGCACGCCGTGCCGCCATGGCATCCAGGAGCCGCCGCCGTCCGCCGACATCCAGAGGCCGAGCTCGGTGCCCAGGAACAGCAGGTCGGGGTCGACCGGGTCCTGGACGATCGACAGGGCGTAGCCCCGGAGGTTGGGCGTCGCCAGGCTCTTCCAGGTCCGCCCGTAGTCGGTGGTCTTCTGGACATAGGGGGCGAAGTTCGACCGCCGGTGGTCGTCGAAGACCACGAAGGCGGTGCCGGCGTCGTGCGGCGACGGGGTGACGTGGGGGATCCAGGTGTTGGCCGGTACCCCTCTGAGGTTGCCCTCGACGCTCTGCCAGTTGGCGCCGCCGTCGCGGCTGACGTGCAGCCGGCCGTCGTCGGTGCCGGCCCAGAGCACGCCGCGTTGGATCGGGCTGGGGGCGAGCGCCACGATGGTGGTGAAGTTCTCGGCCCCGGTCGCGTCGATGGTGAGGCCGCCCGATTCGTTCTGCTTCTGCCACTCGGGCCGGTTGGTGGTCAGGTCCGGGCTGATCGTCGTCCAGGCGTCCCCCCGGTCGGTCGACTTGTGGACGAACTGGCTGCCGTAATAGAGGGTGTCCGGCTCGAACGGGTCGATGGCGATCGCCGCGTTCCAGTTGAACCGCAGCCTGGTGTTGCGGTCGGGCGGCGACGGGCGGATGTCCTTGCGCTCGCCGGTGCGCAGGTCCCAGCGCGACAGGAAGCCGGACTGGCTCATGGCGTAGCCGCGCATCGGGTCGCGCGGGTCGGGGACGGTGTCGAAGCCGTCGCCGAAGCCGACCTCCTGCCAGTGATGGTTGCGGATGCCGGCGTTCTCCCAGACGTTGCTGGGGCCTTTCCAGGAGCCGTTGTCCTGCAGGCCGCCGTAGACGTTGTAGGGCACGGCGCCGTCGACCCGCACGTGGTAGAACTGGGCTAGGGGGAGGTTGGCCACGAAGCGCCAGCTCTCGCCCCGGTCTTCGGAGATGTAGACGCCGCCGTCGTTGCCTTCGATGATGCGGCGCGGGTTTTCGGGGTGGATCCACATCGCGTGGTGGTCGGGGTGGACGCGGCCGAAGCCGGCGAGCGAGCGGAAGGTCCTGCCGCCGTCGTCCGAGACCTCGAGGTTGGTGGCCAGCCGGTAGAGCCGGTTCGGATCCTGGGGGTCGACCCGGAGGTCGGCGTAATAGAAAGGACGGGGCGAGACGTCGTTCTTGGTGTTGACCAGCTTCCAGGTGCGTCCGCCGTCCTCGGAGCGTGCCAGGGCGGTCTGTTTGGCTTCGACCAGGGCATAGACGATCCGCGGATTGGACGGCGCGATGGCGAGGCCGGTCCGCCCGAGCTCGCCGGCGGGGAGGCCGTCGTCCTCGGTCAGCCGCCGCCAGCTCTCGCCGCCGTCGTGGGTGACGTAGAGGCCGGAGCCGGGGCCGCCGGAGCGGAAGCTCCAGGGCCAGCGCCGGTGCTCCCACATCGCCGCGAAGAGCTTGTTGGGGTTTTCGGGGTCCATCACCAGGTCGGCGGCGCCGGTCCGCTCGTCGACGTGGAGCACCCGCTTCCAGGTCTTGCCGCCGTCGGTGGTCTTGAAGACGCCGCGCTCGGGGTTCTCGCCCCAGAGCCGGCCCATGGCGGCGACGTAGGCGACGTCGGGGTCGCGCGGATCGAGCGCGATGCGATGAATGCGCTCGGTCTTCTCGAGGCCCATCCGCTTCCAGGTGCGGCCGCCGTCGAGCGATTTGTAGAGGCCCTCGCCGATCGAGACGCTGTTCCGGGGGTTGCCCTCGCCGGTGCCGACCCAGACGACGTCGGGGTTCCGGGGGTCGAGGGCGACGGCGCCGATGGCGTGCACCGGTTGGTCGTCGAACACCGGGTCGAAGGTGAGGCCGCCGTTGACCGACTTCCAGACGCCGCCGGTGGCGGTGCCGACATAGATCAGGTCGGGGTTGGCGGCGGTGGACTCGACGGCGGCGATGCGGCCGCTCATGGCGGCCGGGCCGATCGAGCGGGCTTTCATGCCGGCCAGCAGGTCGGGGTCGAGGTCCGCGGGCATAGCGGGCATAGCGGGCAGGGCCGTCAGGGCCAGCATCGCCGGCAGGGACAGGGCGGAGATCCAGCGCCTCCTCGTCTTCATGGGTGCATCTGCCTCCAGAGAGATGGGCCGCGAGGGCCGCGGAAAGAGTAGCGGCAGCCGTGTCGGACGGGCAACTTTTCGCCGCTTCGTGCGTATCCTTTGGAAGGGCATCGAGGAGACGGCATCTGGCGCGCGGCCCCTCCGGTCCGCTACTCTGACCGCCCACTTCACTTTCAAGGAGACCTCATGATCCGCAAGACCTTCGCCTGTTTGGCCCTCGCCGCCCTCGTGAGCGGCGCCGCCTGGGCACAGACCGCCGACGAGATCGTCGAGAAGAACATCCAGGCCCGCGGCGGCCGCGACAAGATCAAGGCCGTGCAGACCGTGCGCATGACCGGCAAGATGAAGATCGGCCCCGGCATGGAGGCCCCCTTCACGCTGGAGATGGCGCGGCCGGCCAAGGCGCGCATGGAGTTCACGCTCCAGGGGATGACCGGGATTCAGGCCTATGACGGCAAGACCGGCTGGGCGGTAATGCCGTTCATGGGCAAGAAGGACCCGGAGCCGATGGCGGCCGAGGAGCTGTCGCAGATGGAGTCGCAGTCGGACCTCGACGGCGCGCTGGTCGACTACAAGGACAAGGGCCACCAGGTCGAGTACCTCGGCAAGGCGGACCTCGAGGGCACGCCGGTCCACAAGCTCAAGGTGACGCTCAAGAACGGCAAGGTCGTCACCTACTTCATCGACGCCGAGCACTTCCTGGAGCTCAAGACCGAGAGCCGGAGCAAGATCCAGGGGCAGGAGCTGGACATGGAGACCCTGGTCGGCGACTACAAGGAGGTCGGCGGCGTCCTCTTCGCCCACTCCATGGAGAGCAAGGTCAAGGGCGGCCCGGCCGCCATGGCGATGACCATCGACAAGATCGAGGTCAACCCCGAGGTCGCGGCTTCGCGTTTCGAGATGCCGAAGGCCCCGGCGGCGGTCACGCCGCCGAAGCAGTAAGAGCGCTGTCAAGCTCTGTGCGGGGGCGGGGCTTGCCCCCGCCCCCGCATCAAACATCTCTCTTTTCTTTCTATCGAGGGTACGCCTATGTGGACCTTTCAGAGGATGCTCCGCCTCGCGGCGGCGGGGCTGGCCCTGGCCGCCTGGCCCTTGCCGGCCCAGGAGGCGCAGACGCCGCCCAACTCGGCCGCGCCGGTGGAGCTCGACTCGAACAGCTTCGGCGGCCTGACGGCGCGCGCCCTCGGGCCGGCCGTCATGAGCGGCCGCATCGCGGCGATCGACGCCGTGGCCGGCGACACCAACGCTCCGACAACGGTCTTCGCCGGCGCGGCGGGCGGCGGCGTCTGGCGCTCGCGCGACGCCGGCGTCACCTTCCAGCCCGTCTTCGACGAGCACGCGCAGTCGATCGGCGCCATCGCCATCGATCCGCGCGAGCCGAAGACGGTCTGGGTGGGTACCGGCGAGTCCTGGGTGCGCAACAGCGTCTCGGTCGGCGACGGCGTCTACAAGAGCACAGACGGCGGCGACAACTGGACCAAGGTCGGTCTGGATTCGACCGAGCGCGTTTCGCGCATGTGCATCGATCCCAAGAACGCGGACCGCGTGTTCGTCGGCGCGCTCGGTGCGCTGTGGAACGCGAGCCAGGCCCGCGGCGTCTATCGCACCACCGACGGCGGCAAGACCTGGCAGCGGGTGCTGTACGT
>JBKKAU010000824.1:0-2991 GCA_046714475.1 Thermoanaerobaculia bacterium | reverse complement strand
TGGGCGGCCTGCTCCACCCGGGTGACGCGCGGCACGTCTCGCTCTTGCGAAGTGCCGATCTCGTCATCCACGACGCGCAGTACAGCGAGACGGAATACCAGGACAAGCGCACCTGGGGCCACAGTCCGGTCGAGTACGCGGTGGATGTCGCGCTGGCCGCTCACGCGCGCGAGCTCGCCCTCTTTCACCACGACCCGATGCGCGCCGACGCGGCGATCGACCTGGTCATCGCCGCGGCCAGAGCTCGGGTCTCGGCCTCCGGCAGGGAGCTCGCCGTGGGCGCGGCCGCGGAGGGCTTCGAGCGCGCGCTGCACGGGAGTGCCCGCACCGGCGCCGCCGCGCTCCCGGATCTCGCGGCATGGGGCCTCTCCGGTGTCGCCAACGTGGCGGCATCCGAGGTGACGACCCCCTGTTTCGCAACATTCCGAGGCCCTTGGAAGGCCGGCATGATCCGCGGAGCCCGCGCGCTCCCGGCGTGAGGGGACCGCCCGGAAGAATATGCTGGGAAAATCCTGGTTTTCGCAGCATGGATCCGGATCGCAGGCAGCGCGACCGAGTTATAGGTGACGCGGACCGCGCCAGATGTCGGGAGTGACGGATGTTTGGCATCATGTGGAGAGTTATTGGCAGCGCGGAGGGCCGTGCTGGAGACAAAAAAACGGGCCGGCGGGGTGGGTGGGGCGGTGTTGGAGGCCTGGAGCACTGCTTTGGAAGCATCGGATCGAGGATTGGCAGCGCGGATCTACTTCCTGGGATCATGGAGGCGGGTAAATGATGTGAATCTCGGGGGTATTGTTGGCTTTGATTGCGGATTCGTGACATCGACGGGAGTATTCGCAGCGGGGCGGCTGCCCCCCGCCGTGCCGACCGCTGCCGCTCACATCCCAATCTCTGGTATATTCATCAGTCCCAATGTCTAGAAGGCCGCGTCTCCTGATCCTCTGCGGCCTGCTCGCGGCAGGCTGCTCCCCCTATAAGCCGTTCGATTCGGCCGCCTACGCCCGCCAGCAGGGGGCGGCGCTGGCCCGGGTCGCGGTGCCGTTCGAGATCGACGACGAGGTGCGCGCCGCCTACGAGCAGAACGCGCGGCGGGTCTCGGGGCAGCGCAAGAAGGTCATCCAGGTCGTCGACTTCATCTTCGACCGCCTGGACCTGACCTATGCCCTATCGCCGACCCATGACGCCGTCGGCACGTTCCGGACGCGGCGCGGCAACTGCCTCTCCTTCGTCAACCTGTTCGTCGGCCTGGCGCGCGAGCAGGGGCTCGCCCCCTTCTACGTCGAGGTCACCGACTACCAGACCTGGAACCAGCGCGAGGGCATGGTGGTCAGCCAGGGGCACATCGTCGCCGGCATGTACCTGGACGGCGAGCTCGCCACCTACGACTTCCTGCCGTACCGGCCCAAGGCCTACAAGGACTTCAAGCCGATCGACGACCTGACGGCGACCGCCCACTACTACAACAACCTGGGCGCCGAGGCGCTGATGGCGGGCGACCTCGAGACCGCGCGCAAGAACCTCGAGATCGCCGCCGCGGTGGCGCCGCGCTTCGTCAAGGCGATCAACAACCTGGGGGTCTACCTCGCCCGCTCCGGCGACCCGGACGCGGCGCTCGCCGCCTACCTGCGCGGCCTCGAGATCGAGCCCGACAACCCGACGATCCTCACCAACCTGACCGGCGTCTACCAGCGGCTCGGCCGCGGCCGCGAGGCGGAGGCCCTGATCGCGCGGCTCGAGGGGACCCAGAACACCAACCCCTTCTTCTTCGTCTACCAGGGGGAGATGGCGCTGAGCCACGGCGACACCGCCAAGGCGCTCGACTACATGGCCCGGGCCCTGCGCCAGGACACCGAGCTGCCCGAGGTCCACGTCGGGCTGGTCAAGGTCTACCTCGCCCTGGGCGACCTGGAGCGCGCCCGCCACCACCTGGGGCGCGCCCTGCAGCTCGACGCCACCCACGCGGAGGCCCTGCGCTACGCCCGCGTCCTGGCGCGGTGAGGAGGGCCGGGTGAGGCTGGCGCCGCTGCTCGCCGGGCTCGCCGCCGCCGCGGTCCTGGGGGAGGCGGCCGAACCGGCCGGCTACGACCTCCTGCGCCGCATCCTCTCCGACAGGGCCGCCGAGCGGCGCGAGGCCTCCCGCCGGCTGATCGAGTCGCGCGACGCCTCCCTCGTCCCCGGCTTGGTCGACGCCTTCTTCTTCCTCCCCAGGAACCGGCGCGCCGAAGCGCTCGCCGCCCTGACCGCTCTGACCGGCGAGCGGCCTGGCGAGCGCTATCACGACTGGGTGGAGCTGGTCGGCCGGCGCGGCGACCTGGTCCCCCGGCCGGGCTACCTCGAGTGGAAGGCCGGGCTCCTGTCGCGCATCGACCCCGCCTACGCCCGCGTCCTCTACCCGGGCGCCCCGGCGCGCATCCGCCTGGAGGAGGTGGTGTCCGGAGGCGTCGGGCTCGAAGGCATCCCCGCCCTCGACCGGCCCGCCCACGTGCCGGCGGCCGCGGCCGGGTACCTGGAGGACGGGGAGCGGGTCTTCGGCGTCAGCCTCGGCGGCGAGCGCCGGGCCTATCCGCTGCGCATCCTCGGCTGGCACGAGATGGTCAACGACCTGGTGGGCGGCGAGCCGGTCACCCTCTCCTACTGCACCCTCTGCGGCTCGGGGGTGCTCTACGGCACCCGCACGGACGCGGGCGGCGCCTACACCTTCGGCACCTCGGGGCTCCTCTACCGCAGCAACAAGCTGATGGTCGACCGCCAGACGCTGACGCTGTGGAGCAACCTGACCGGCGAGCCGGTGGCCGGCCGGCTGGCGCGGAGCCCGGTGCGGCTGACCCTGCTGCCGCTCACCCTGACCACCTGGAAGGAGTGGCGGCGACGCCACCCGGACACCACGGTCCTCGCCCTGGACGAGGCGGCGGCGCGGCGGTGGGGCTTCGACTACCGGCCCGGCGCCGCCGACCGCCGCCGCCAGGGAGTCTCGTTCCCGGTCTGGCCGCG
>JBKKAU010000823.1:0-5333 GCA_046714475.1 Thermoanaerobaculia bacterium | reverse complement strand
CCGCTGGCCCGACGCGCCGGCCGAGGTCGCCGGTTACGGCGAGCCGCGCCGGCGCCAGGCACCCCGGGCCGCGGGGGGCGAGTACCTGGAGAGCCTGCGCTCTTTGGGCTATCTCTGAGCCGGAATGCCGCCGTGCGTCCCGGCGGTTTTCATTCTGACCCCGGAACCTGGGTTTCATGGGAGGAAGACTCGATGCATGCACACAAGCTCCTGGCGCTGGCCGCGTTGACCGCGACCGCCTGCGCCGAGGTTTCTGACACGCCGGTACGGACCGCCGCCGCGACGGCCCGGCCCGAGCCCGCCCGCGCTGCCGCGGGGGCGGCGGCGCGGATCGCCTACCCCGAGTCGCGGCGGGTGGACCAGGTGGACGTCTACCACGGCGTCCGGATCCAGGACCCCTACCGCTGGCTGGAAGACCTCGACTCGCAGCAGACCGTGGCCTGGGTGGAGGCGCAGCGCAAGGTCACCAACGCCTATCTCGATACGATCCCGGAGCGCGACGAGATCCGCCGGAGGTTGACCGAGTTGTGGAACTACGAGCGCTACGGCACCCCCTTTCAGGAGGGCGGGCGCTACTTCTTCACCCGCAACAACGGCCTCCAGAACCAGAGCGTGCTCTACACCGCCGAGCGTCTGAGCGACGAGCCGCAGGTCCTGCTCGACCCGAACCTGCTGTCGGACGACGGCACGATCGCGGTCTCCGGCTACGACGTCAGCGAGGACGGCCGCCATATGGCCTACGGCCTCTCGTCGGGCGGCTCGGACTGGGAGGAGTGGCGGGTGCGCGACGTCGCGACCGGCAAGGACCTGACGGACATCCTGAAGTGGGTCAAGTTCTCGTCCGCCGCCTGGACCCACGACGGCAAGGGCTTTTTCTACAGCCGCTACGACGAGCCGGTCGCGGGACGGCCTTTGGAGGAGCTGAACTTCAACCAGAAGCTCTTCTACCACCAGGTCGGCACGCCGCAGTCCGCGGACGAGCTGGTCTACCAGCGGCCCGATCACAAGGAGTGGGGTTTCATCCCCGCCGTCACCGAGGACGGCCGCTACCTGGTGATCCACGTCTGGAAGGGGACCGAGACCGAGAACGGCGTCTTCTACAAGGACCTCCAGACGCCCGGCGCGCCCGTGGTCGAGCTGCTCTCCGGCTTCGACGCCTCGTACCTCTTCGCCGGCAGCGACGGCCCGGTCTTCTGGTTCGCCACGGACTTCAAGGCGCCGCGCCGCCGGGTGATCGCGGTCGACGTCCGTAGCCCCGAGCCTGGAGGCTGGCGCGAGGTGCTCCCGCAGTCCCAGGACACGCTCCAGGGGCTCCAGATCTTCACCGACCGCATCGTCGCCGAGTATCTCAAGGACGCGCACTCGCAGATCCGGATCTTTGACCCGCAGGGCAAGCCGATGGGCGAGCTGACCCTGCCGGGCATCGGCACGGTCGGCGGCTTCACCGGCGAGCGTACCGACCGGGAGACCTTCTTCTCCTTCTCCGGCTACACCACGCCGACCACGGTCTACCGCTACGACCTCGACAGCGGCAAGACCGAGGTCTTCCGCCGGCCGCAGGTGGCGTTCAACCCGGCCGACTACGAGACGAAGCAGGTCTTCTACCAGAGCAAGGACGGCACGCGGGTGCCGATGTTCATCAGTCACAGGAAGGGCTTGAAGCTCGACGGGGACAACCCGACCCAGCTCTACGGCTACGGCGGCTTCAACTCGTCGATGACGCCGACCTTCTCGGTGCCGGACCTGGTCTGGATGGAGCGCGGCTGCGTCTACGCGGTGGCCAACCTGCGAGGCGGCGGCGAGTACGGCCAGGAGTGGCACGAGGCGGGGAGCAAGCTACAAAAGCAGAACACCTTCGACGACTTCATCGCCGCCGCCGAATGGCTGATCGACAACAAGTACGCGTCGCGCGACCGGCTGTCGATCGCGGGGCACAGCAACGGCGGCCTGTTGACCGGCGCGGTGCTCAACCAGCGGCCGGACCTGTTCGGCGCGGCGCTGGTCGGGGTGGGCGTGCTCGACATGCTGCGTTTCCACAAGTTCACGATCGGCTGGGGCTGGGTGTCGGACTACGGCTCGCCGGACAATCCCGAGGAGTTCAAGACGCTGCGGACCTACTCGCCGTACCACAACCTCCGCGAGGGGGGAGACTACCCGGCGATCCTGATCACCACGGCGGACCATGACGACCGGGTCGTGCCGGCGCACAGCTTCAAGTACGCGGCGGCGCTGCAGCGCGCCCAGGGCGGCCCCGAGCCGGTGCTGATCCGCATCGAGACCCGCGCCGGCCACGGCGGCGGCAAACCGGTCAGCAAGCAGATCGAAGAGGCCACCGACGAGATCGGCTTCCTGATGCACGAACTCAAGCAGGGCCGGGCGAGGAAGCCCAACCAGACGGCGGCGTCAGGACGGTGAAGGAGGTGATCCTTGAAGGGCATTCAGTTCGTGGTCGATGATCAGGGTGAAAAGACAGCCGTTGTGATCGACCTCAGGGAGCATGCCGAGATCTGGGAAGACTTCTATGACGGCATGTTGGCTCAGGAACGTGAGGCTGAGCCTCGGGAATCTTTGGAAGAGGTGAAGCAGCGGCTGGCGGCCCTGGGAAAACTCGGACCTCGTGAGTGAGTACACTCTCACTTTCGCTCGTTCGGCCACGAAGGATCTCGAGGCGCTCGACGGAGCGGTGATCGTCCGGATTCTTCCCAGGATCGAGGCTCTCGCAGGAGAGCCTCGCCCGGCGGGTTGTCGCAAGCTCCAGGGTGAGCGAAACCTGTGGCGCATCCGGGTTGGGGATTATCGGGTGGTGTTTGCGATCTTCGATACGCGGCGGATCGTGGATATCGTCGCGGTGAGGCACCGTAGCGATGTTTATCGTTGAGTCGTCACGTGCCCGCTGCCGCGCCGCCGCCGCGCTCCTCCTCGCTCTCCTGGCCCCCTCCTTCTCCGCTTTCTCTGCCGAGCCTTCCCGCGAGCAGGAGCTCGCCGCGATCCGCTCCCAGATCTCCCAGCTCACGGCCCGCCTGGAGCAGGCCAGGCGCCAGCAGGCGGGGTTGCGCGGCGAGTTGGCGCAGGCCGACCTCGCCCTGGAGCTGCAGGAGAAACGGCTCGCCGAGGCGCTCGCGGCGCGCGACATGGCGGCGCGCCGGGTCGCCGATTCCGAGGCCGAGGTGCGGCGGCTCGAAACCGCCGCCGTCGGCGCCCGGGAGGCCCTGGGCCAGCGCCTCGCCGGTCTCTACCGGTTGGGCCGCCAGGGCTATCTGCGTCTGGTCTTCGCGCTCCGGCCCGACGACCGGCTGATCCCCTCGGTCCGGCTGATGCGCTACCTCGCGCAACGCGACCGCCAGACGGTCGACCGCTACCAGCAGGCGCAGCGGCGGCTGGCGAGCCAGCGCGACCGCCTGCTCGCCGAGCGCGAGGAGATGGAGAGCTGGATCGCCGACGAGCGGTCACGCCGCCGGCAGCTCGCCGCGTTGCGCTCCCACAAGGCGACCCTGCTGGCGCGGGCCGAGCAGGAGCGCCAGAGCCTCGCCGTCAAGGCCGGGGCATTGGCGGACCGCGAGCGCAAGCTCGCCAACTTCCTCGACCTGCTCTACGGCCGCAACACCTCGGTGCTCGCCGGCACGCCGATGCAGGAGTTCCGCGGCATCCTCGACTGGCCGGTGGCCGGCAAGGTGACGGCGGGGTTCGGCCCGCGGCTGGATCCGCGCTACAAGACCAAGGTGCCGCACAACGGACTCGACCTTGCGAGCGCGCCGGGCGCCGAGGTCAAGGTGGTGTTCCCCGGCAAAGTCCTCTACGCCGCCCCTTTCCAGGGCTACGGCCAGACCGTCATCGTCCACCACCCGGGGCGTGTCTTCACGCTCTACGCCGGCCTCTCCGAGGCGCGGGTGGGTCCGGGAGGCATGCTATCCTTGGGCGATGTGGTGGGCCTGGCCTCGGACAGGTTGTATTTCGAGATCCGGGTCGAAAACCGGCCCGACGATCCCTTGCGCTGGTTACGGTAGGAGCCTATGAGCCGCAGTCGCGTCCTCTTCTTTCTCCTCTCCGCCCTCCTCGTCTTCCCCCTCATGGCGGCGACGCTGCTGCAGGCAGCCGATCGCGATACGCCTCAGGAGGAGGATTCCTTCTATAAAGTTCTCGCGATCTTCAGCGAGGTGCTCGGCTATGTACGCCAAGCGCACGTCGACGAGCCGAACATGAACGCGCTGATGGCCGGCGCCCTGGACGGCACGACCGACGCGCTCGACCCGTTCTCGCTCTACATCCCGGCCGCGCAGGTCGAGGGCTATCTGGAGGCTCGCGCCGTCGGCCGGCGCCACAGCGGCCTGACGCTGCTCAAGGAGAGCGGCATCGCCTACGTGGTCTCGGTCGAGAAGGGGAGCCCGGCGGGCGAGGCGGGGGTACGCCCGGGTGACATCGTCTCCAAGATCGGCGACCGCTCGACGCGCCTGATGCCGCTCTGGGAGATCCAGGAGATCATGGCGGGCAAACCCGGAACCCAGGTGTCTCTCGACCTGCTGCGCCTCGGCGAGCCGGTCAAGGCCGCCTTCGACCTCAAGCCCTTCGACGCGCCGCCGCCCAGCCTGGAGACGGCCGACAAGGGGGTCGTGCTGCTGCGCATCCCGGACTTCAGCGAGGACGCCGCCGCCCAAGTTCGCAACCTGCTCGCGCAGGCGCGGCAGCGCGCCGGCGGCCGTGGGATGCTGATCGACCTGCGCGGCGTCTCGATGGGCGATCCGGCCGCAGCCTACGAGATGGCCAAGCTGTTCGCCAACGGCGACCTCGGAGCCCTCAAGCGGCGCGACGAGGAGGTCGAGACCTACAAGGGCCAGGCGGCGCCGCTCTGGCAGGACAAGCTCGTGCTCCTGGTCGACCGCGGCACGCTCGGTCCGGCCGAGATTTTCGCCACCGTGCTGCGGCAGAAGCTCAAGACCGAGCTGGTGGGCGAGCGCACCTTCGGCTACGCCGGGCGCCAGGACGTGGCGCAGCTCTCGACGGGCGGCCGGCTGCTCCTGACCGACGCCTTCTACACCGGTCCGGACCGGGTGATCCTCAACGAGAGCCTGCGTCCCGACCTGCTGGTCAACGAGCGCGTCCGCACCTACCTCGAGCGGGACGTCACCATCCCCGAGCTGATCCTGCGGCGTGGTGTCAGCCGTCTGCTCGGCGAAGACACCGAGGCGGCGGCCAAGAAGGCTGCCTGACGTACGAGCCGGACCCGCCCCGAACCTGATGGCGCGCCGTAGTTCCCGTTCCGCACGCCGCTCCGGTTTTTCGGGGCTCTGGCTCTTTCTCCTGGGCATCCTGGTGGGCGCGGCAGGCCTTTACACGGC
>JBKKAU010000822.1:0-7706 GCA_046714475.1 Thermoanaerobaculia bacterium | reverse complement strand
GCTCTACCACTTCTTCTGGGGCGACCTCTGCGACTGGTACATCGAGCTGGCAAAGCCGGCGTTGTTTGGAGGGGGTGGCGACGCGCCCCGGCCGCGGGTGGGGGACGTGCTGCTGACCGTGCTCGACCGCAGCCTCCGGCTGCTCCACCCGGTGATGCCGTTCCTGACCGAGGAGGTCTGGCAGCGTCTGCCCGGGCACGAGGCGATCCATCCCCAGACCATCTGCCTCGCTCCCTACCCGCGGCGCGAGGAGCGCTGGGAGGACTCCGCGGTCGAGGCCGGCATGGAGGTTCTGATCGAGGTGGTCACCCGGGTGCGGAGCCTGCGCGCCGAGCTCGGCCTGCCGCCCAAGGCCCAGGTGGACCTCCACCTCGCGGCGGGCGACCCCGGGATCGGGCGGTTCCTGGAAGAGCAGCGGCCCCTGATCGGGTTCCTCTGTCGCATGGAGTCGATCACCATGGGAACTGCGCCGGAGGGAGCACGTAGAGACGTCGTCGCCGGCGTCGAGATCGCGCTCGTGGCGGCGCGGCAGGAGCGCCAGGAGCGCCAGGAGATGGGCGAGGAGGAGCGCCAGCGGCTCGTGAAAGAGTTGGAGAAGCTCGCGGCCGAGATCGCCCGGGCCGAGGAGCGGCTCTCCAACGAGCAGTTCCTGTCCAAGGCCCCCGCCCACGTCGTCGAGGGCGGCCGCGCCAAGCTCGCCGAGATGAAGGAGCGGCATGCGAGCCTGCGGTCGACGCTGGGGTAGCCATGACGGATGACACCGGATTCGCCCCGTACCTGCGGGAGATCGTAGGCCGGCGCCCCGCCGGGGCCGGTCCCGAGAACCTGGCGGTCCTGGAGCGGGTGGAGTCCACCAACCTGCTCGGCCGGTGCCTCGTCGACGAATACGACGACGAGGCGCAACGCCTCCATCCGCTCCTGATCCTGGCTTTCGAGCAGAGCGGCGGGCGGGGACGCCACGGCCGGAGCTGGACGAGCCCGGCCGGCCTCGGGGTCTATGCCACCCGGGTGCTGAGCGTGGACGACCCCGAGGTGCTCCAGACCCTGCCGCTGCTGGTCGGCGCCGGGCTCTGCCGCGCCCTGGGCCGCCATCTCGCTGGAGCCTGCCGGCTCAAATGGCCGAACGACCTCCTTGTCGAGAGCGGTGAGCGCGGTGAGCGCCGCAAGATCGGCGGCATCCTGATCGAGGCGTCGATCCAGCCGGGGGAGGGAGGCTCGGCGGTCATCGGTTTCGGGATCAACCATGGCCATCGGGTGGAAGACCTGCCGCAGACGGGCACCTCGCTCCGCCTGGAGGGGAGCGGCGTGTCGCTGGCGGAGCTGACCTGGGACCTGGTGACGGCGGTGGAGGAGGAGCTGGCCCATCTGGGCGACGTCGCGTACGCCGCCGCCGGCTACCGGGAGCTGTCGATCCACCAGCCGGGGGAGCGGATCTCCTGCCGCGTCGGGACCGAGGTGGTCGAGGGCACCTTCCAGGGCTTCGACGAGCACGGCCGGCTGCGGCTCGAAAGCAACGGGCGCGAGGTTCTGATCGCCGCGGGGGAGGTGCTGGGACCATGAGCAGGACGAAGAGGACCGCGTCCGCCGACGAGCTGCTGGTCCTGGTGGACGTCGGCAACACCAACACGGTGTTCGGCATCTACCGGGGGGACGAGCTGGCGGAGAGCTTCCGGCTTTCGACCGACACCGAGCGCACCGCCGACGAATACGGCTCGCTGCTGCTGCCGATCCTGACCCGCGCGGGGATCGACCCGGCGGCGGCGGACGCCGTGGTCATCTCCTCTGTCGTGCCGCCGCTCCACCACACCCTGGACCACCTGGCGCGGCACTACTTCGGCAAGAAGCCGCTGTTCATCGAGCCGGGGGTGCGCACCGGCATGCCGATCCGCTATGACAACCCGGCGGAGGTGGGGGCCGACCGCATCGTCAACGCCGTGGCGGCGCGCGAGCGCTACGGCGCGCCGGTGATCGTCGTCGACTTCGGCACCGCCACCACGTTCGACGTGGTCAACGCCGCCGGCGAGTACGTCGGCGGCATCATCGCGCCGGGGATCACGATCTCGGCCGAAGCCCTGTTCGCGCACGCCTCCAGGCTCTACCGGGTCGACGTCCGGAAGCCCGCCGAGCTGGTGGGGAAGAACACCGCCGGGGCCATGCAGGCCGGCATCTATTACGGCTATATCGGGCTGGTCGACGGCATCCTCGAACGGCTGCTCGCCGAGATGCCGGATGTCCGCACCATCGTCGCGACCGGCGGCCAGGCGGACCTCATCGCCAGCGGCTCGCGCTATATCCGCGAGGTCGATCCGATGCTCACGCTGGTCGGCCTCAAGCTGATCTATGACCGCAACCGATGAGCCGCCCGTCGAGGAAATCGACGAGGATCACGCCTACTTCCAGGCCATCGAAGAGATCTTCGTAGCGCTTCGCGGCTCGCCGCTGCTGCTGTCGCCCGCGGACTGGCAGGTGGCGCGCCGCTGGCATCGCGAGGGGGTGCCCCTCCACCTGATCGGCCGGGTGCTCGACGAGGTGTTCGCCAAGCGCAAGGAGCGGGGGACGAAAGGCAAGATCTCGAGCCTGCGCTACTGCGCCCCGGCGGTCGAGGCCGCCTGGGCCGAGCTGCGCGAGCTGACCGCGCCCGGCGAGCGCGCCGAGGCCGCGCCCTTCGACGTCCCCGCCCGCCTGCGCGCCCTCGCCGCCGCCCTCCCCGAAGAGACCCCTGATAAAGAGGCCTTCGCCTCCCGGATCATCGCGCTCCAGGGAGACCCGCAGTCCGTCGAGGGGCAACTCGCCGCTCTCGACCGCGAGCTGTTGGAAGCCGCCGTGGGCGCTCTGCAAGGAGACGCCCGGTCCGAGGTCGATTCTGAAGTAGAGAAGGCGCTCGCCGCTTTCGGCTCCCGTCTTTCCGCCGAAGAGCGCGCCCGCTCGCGCGAGCGGCTGGCCTATCAGGTCCTGCGGCAACGGTTTCGTCTGCCGGTGCTGTCGCTGTTCTCGCCGGAAGCGGACGTCACATGACCTCGGGGTGAGGCGCCTCGGTCCCCTCCGCCACCCGCTTCAGCTTCCACATCTGGTTGCGGATGATCCCTTCCGCGAGGTGGCGGAAGGCCTTGGCCATCAGGCGGTCGGCCAAGCTGTTGAAGTGCATCTCTGAGGTGTAGTCGACCCTTGTCTTTCCCGGCAAGGGGGTCAAGCGGTAGTCCACGTCCGCGGTGAAGCGGCGCCCCGCGAGGCGGATGCCGAAGCGGCGCAACCTCTCATAGGCGGTCACCTCCCCCTCGAACCGGCCCAGACGCCCGGACTCGCGGATGCCCTGCTGGAAGCGGGTCCCGACCGGGTTCGTCCGGTCGTAGCCCGGCGGAAACTCGTTGACCTCCAGACCGTCGATCCAGAGCCCCATCTTCTCCGGGGTTTCGACCAGCTCGAAGACCTCTTCGACGGGCGCGTCGATCTCGATGGCGTACGTGATGCGCATGAGCCTTCCTCCCTCTCTCGGGCCCCGCGCATTCTATCCGCAAGAAAAGTGCAAGGTTTTGGGAGCGTTTTCCGTCTTTCTTCGGCATGAACATCCACCATGCCCCCATGCTCCCGCCGGCCGCGGCGTTCGCCGCCGGTTCCCTCGCCGCTTTTCACCTGACCCACCTGCCGGCGCCGTGGCTGGTGGCCCTGGCCGCCCTGGCTCTGGCCCTGCGGCGCCTCCCTGGCATCTGTCTCGCCTTCTTCGCCTTCGGCCTGCTCGCCGCGGTGGTGCGGTGCGACCTCCCCGGCGGGCGTGAGCCGGACGTCGACCGCTCCCGCCCGCTCGAAGCGGTGGTGCGTGTCGCGGGCCACTGGATCCCGGACGACGAGGGCTGGTCCGCGCCGGCCCGGGTGCTGCGGATCACGCAGGGGGAGCGCGTGACCTCGCCGTCCCTGGAAGCGATGATCCACCTGCCTGGAGCCGAGGAGCCGCCGCCGTTCGGGACGAGCCTGCGGCTGCGGGGCTATCTCACCCGCTCGGCCGGGTTCGCCAACCGCGTCCGGACTCCGCCCGGTCCCTGGCGGATTCGCGTCAAGAGCCGCGAGCTGATGGAGGTGGCGGCCCCGCCGGGGGGTATCGCCTGGCTCTCGGGGGTGATCCGCGGGCGGGTGGAGGCGGCCTGCCGCGCCGCGGGTCCCGAAAGCGAAGGCGACCGCCAGGGCAAGGCCCTGGTCCGCGCGCTGGTGTTGGGAGACGCCTCGGTCTTCCCCTTGGAGTGGAAGAGAGGGCTGCGGGTCACCGGCGTGTATCACCTGATGTCCGTCTCCGGGGTCCACCTGGCGCTGGTCGCGGGCGCGGTCTGGCTGCTCGCCTTCTGGCTCCCCCGCACCGCTCGCCTCCTCCTGACGCTTGCCGCGATCGCGCTCTACCTCTTGCTGGTCGGTCCCCTGCCGGCCCTGGTGCGGGCCGCGGTGATGGGGCTCCTCGCCGGGCTGGCGCTGCTCGCCGAGCGCCCGCCGTCCGCCGCCAACGCCCTGGGCTGGGCCGTGATCCTGCTGGTGCTGGACCGGCCGGAGGTGGTGAACCTTCCGGCCTTCCAGCTCACCGTCTCGGCCACCGCGGGCCTGTTGCTCCTCGCGCCGCCGCTCGCCCGGCGCTGGCGGCGCCTGCCGGCCTGGTTGTCGGGGTCTCTCGCCGCGAGCGTCGGAGCGCAGCTCGCCACCCTGCCCTGGTCGCTGCCCCGGTTCCACCTGCTCTCGCCCCTCGCGCCGCTGCTCAACCTTCCGGCGGTCCCGTGGACAGGCCTCGCCCTCGCGGCGTCGCTCCTCTGGGTCGCGGTCGCCCTGGTCTCGCCCGCCTGGGCCGGCGCCCTGTTGCCGGTCCTCGATGCGCTGGCCGCGCCGTTCGCCTGGCCCGCGCGGACCGGACCGGGGATCTGGCTCCCGGTGCCGCTCGCCGTCTCGCCGTCCGCCGCCTGGCTGCTCGCGGGAAGCCTCGGCCTGCTCTTCTACTTCCGGCCCCGCCGCCGCGTCGTCGGCATGGTCGTCCTCCCGCTGGCCTTGTTGATCTGCGCCGCCGTCTGCGCGGAGGCCTGGCGCCCCAGCTCCAGAGGCGTCGAGCTGACTCTCCTGGACGTCGGCCAGGGGGACGCGATCCTGGTGCGGGACGGCGACCGGGCGGTCCTGGTCGACGGCGGCGGTTGGGAGCGGGCCGACCTGGGAGGCCGTGTCCTGCTGCCGGCCCTGCTCGGCGAAGGGGTGCGCCGGCTCGACGCTCTCGTCATGACCCACCCGGACCGCGACCACTGCTCGGGCCTGGTCGACGTCGCGGCCTATCTTCCGGTGCGCGAGGTCTGGATGTCCCCGGGCTGGGACCCCTCCGGGTGCGCCGGCCGGCTCCTCGCCCTGCCCGGCATCCGCCCTCGTCATCTTTGGGCGGGAGAGCGGGTCACCCTCGGCCGGTGGCGGCTGAACGTCCTCCACCCGGAGAGGGACGAGACCCGGGGCGTCAACGAGCGCTCTCTGGTGCTGCTCGCCGAGGCGTTCGGGCGCCGGGCTCTCCTCACGGGCGACATCGAGAGCTGGGCGGAGCAGCGCCTCCTCTCCTGCTGCGAGCGGCGCCTGCGGGTGGACTTCCTCAAGGTGGCCCACCACGGCAGCAAGACCTCCTCGACGGAGTCCTTCCTGACCGTCGCCGCGCCGCGCCTCGCCCTGGTCTCGGCGGGGGTGAGCAACCTTTACCACCACCCTTCGCCGGTGGTCGTGGACCGTCTCCGGGAGCACGGCGCCCGGATCCTCCGCACCGACCGGGACGGCCTGATTCGCATCGCGCTCGGAGAGGACGGCCGTTCCCGGATCGAGCTGCCGGGGGCGCCGAGATGAGCGGGGTGAAAACGGCCTCAGGGTCCGTCTTCTCTGGAGGACCGGTGCCGGAAGGAGAGCCGCTCGGACCTACGAGACCTCCTGGCTCGGACAGCGGACAAGATCGGCTCAGGTCACGACGCGCAGGGGCACAGCAGCGAGTTCGGCTTCGGGCGCATCAACGCAGGGAAGGCAGTTGCCGAGGCTGAGGGGCTCTCGACCCAAGGCTGAATTGCGGCTCAGGTCCCGTAGGCCCGGCGAAAGCGGGTCAGCGTGTTCGCCCAGACCGCCTTGGTATCCTTCGTCTCGGCGAGTTCCTGCACGAGCTTGGGCAGATAGCTGACAGAAGGATCAGTCGGCCGGAACACGGCTTGCTGAGGGACGAACTCGTTGCGATCCCTCAGGCGCAGGCCGTGCTCCGCCGCGAACTCCTGGAGCCGATCGTCTGGCGGAACTTCGTGGAACCGGACAGAGATCTCCCCGGTCGGAAAGTGGGTTTCCCCCAATTCGTCGAGCAGCACGGGCTGGACGGTTCCGAGCTCGCCCAGGAGCTTCTGGGCTCGCGCCCAGCGGGTCTCAGGGTCTCCAGCGTCCGCCGCAATCGACAGCAGCAGCAGCCTCTCACTCCCCTCCAGCGGCTTCGTGCTTGCCCAGCGGGGCGAGACGCTGCACGGCCGATTCCCGGTCGTGGGGGACGTCGACGACGAAAAGATGATCGCTTGGAGCCTGCTTCACAGACCGCCTCCAGCAACAGTCTAGCACCGCCAGAAGCTCCACCTGGAGGAGCGGGGTGCATTCCAGAAAGGAGCCAGAACCGAGCTGCGTGCTTGCTACGCAAATAGAAAAATCTACATGCATCGTCGGTACGGGCATTGCTTCCTTCTCTGGCGGCCAAGTAAGCCTTATCCGCAGTGCTCCATGGCCAAGCGTGACCTGGAGTAGCGGGGTGGAATCCAAGAGGGGGTACTCGATGAATCCTCTGTGTTGAGGTTGCCTGTGCCTGAGAACGGCCCGAGCATCCTCCTCATCGACGATCATGCCGACAGTCGTGCCCTGGCGCGGCTGGTCCTGACGCATGAGCTGCCCCACGTCCGGGTGGAGGAGATCGTCGACGCCATCGCTTTCGCCCAGGCCTTCGGCAGGGCCGACTTCGACCTCGTCGTCCTCGATCCGAGCCTGCCGTGGACCGAGGGGCTGGCGGTGCTCCATGCCCTGAAAGAGCGCTGGCCGCTCCTGCCAGTCCTCCTATTTACAGAACGCGGCGGCGAGGAGATCGCCGTCCAGGCGGCGAAGCTGGGGGCCGACGACTTCCTGGTCAAGAGCTCCGGCGGGTATCTCAAGCTGCCTCTGGCCGTCTTGGGAGCCCTCGAACAGGCCCAGTCCCGCCAGGCTCCGTCCCCGCCGGAGGACGCCGGCGAGGAGAGCGCCGGCCGGCGCCCGGGCGAGGGGGCGGCCGGCAGCGCCGAGTTCCAGCGGCTGGCCGCGATCGCCGCGCACGAGATGCAGGAGCCGTTGCGCATGGTCGAGCGCTACACGCGCATCCTGTCGGAGGACTACGCGGGCAAGCTCGACGGCGAGGCCGACGAGCTCCTCGGCCGCGCCCACGAAGGCGCCCTGCGGTTGCAGGGCCTGATCGACGACCTCCTGGTCTTCTCGCGCCTGGACGCCGCGGGCCGGCCGCTGCAGCGGGTCGAGAGCGAGGATCTGCTGCAGCAGACGCTGAGCCAGCTCCAACCCTCGATCGAGGAGAGCGGCGCCGTGATCACCCACGGCCCGCTGCCGGTCATCGAGGCCGACCCCGGGCAGATCGTCCAGCTCCTGCGGAACCTGCTCGGCAACGCCATGAAGTTCCAGGGCAACTCCTCTCCACGCATCCATCTCTCGGCCAA
>JBKKAU010000821.1:0-6490 GCA_046714475.1 Thermoanaerobaculia bacterium | reverse complement strand
GGCTACAAAGAAGGGCGCCCTCCGGGCTACCCTCCCCTCCTTCTCCCCTCACTTCTTCGAATCCTCCTCCAACGTCCGGCCCTGGCGCAGCCGGGCGAGCGCCCGCGCCAAAGCAAGGAATTCACGCGATCCCGCGCCGTCCGCCTGCCGCGCCAGCGAGTCGGGCACGGCGAGGTCGCGGTGGAGCTCGCCGGTACGCAGCAGCAGCAGGAGCGCGGCGTCGCGGTGGTGTCCCAGCCGGTGGTGGAGCGCTCCCAGACCGCGCAGGAACGCCGCGGTCGAGCCGGTGATCACCGGCGGCTCATCCCACGCCGGACCGAAGCGGCGGGCCAGCGCCCAGACCGCGACGCCGTAGAGCAAAAGCAGCTGCGCCATCAGCAGGTCGAGAACCGGCCCCGGCACCGCGCTGTCGATGGCGCCGGCGGCGACCAGGCCGTGGTGGTACTCGTCGAAGGTCCACCGGCCGCCGAGCCGCGCGGCCAGCGTCTCCAGGAGGTCGGCATTGCCCTCCCCCGCGAGACGCGCGTTGGCCAGGGCGTCGGTCGGCAGCATCACCACCCGTCCGCCGAACTGCCGGAAGGCGAAGACCACCGGCTCGCCGCCCGGGCCGCGGAACAGCACCTGCGCGCCCTCGGGAACCTCCGGCAGAAAGCGCGGCGCCCAGACGCGGACCGGCCGAGCCGGCCCCCAGCCCTTCTCCGGCTGCAGCTCCCACTCCTCCTGGACGAAGCGGCGCCAGGCCCAGGGGGAGACCGGCGGCTCGCGCACCGGCCGCGGCTCGCCGGTCAGGGTATCGAGCGCGATCACCTCGGCGGCATGGGACGCCTCGCCGGAGTAGGCCAGCACCAGGTCGCCGCCGCGCCGCAAGTGGTTCCGCAGCACCTCGCCGCCGTCGATCAGCATGCCGAGCTGCCACGGGAAGGCGACGACCAGCACGCCTTTGTCCCGGAAGCGGTCGAGCGGCCGGTCGAGCAGCGCCACCTCGACGCCCCGCGCTTCGAGATAGAGACGGGCGGCGAGCCATCCCCCAGGCCCCTGGGACAGCGCGCTCCCCCGCGCCGAGCCGCCCGAGCCGGCGAGCAAAAAGGCGAGCCCGACCAGCAGGACGGCCACGCCGGCGACGAGCCCCATCCGCCGGCGGCTCACGCCAGGGCCGCCTCCATCCGGCCGACCAGACGCCGCAAGTCGTCGAGCCCCGGCCGCTCGGGTCCGTAGATCAGGGTGTCGAGGCCGCGCACGAGGTCGCGCAGGTCGGACCGGCCGGAGCGAACCACCAGGTCGCGGCTGGTCCAGTCCGGCTCGACCCTTTCCCCGGCGACCGAACGCGCCAGCCACCACCAGGCGGCGCGCAGGCCCTCGGCCACCCGCCCCTCGGCGAGACAGCGGTCGAGCTCGGCCCGCCAGGCTGCGGCGTCCCAGTGGGGCTCGCCGGCCGGTACGGCATCGACCCGCCAGGCGTCGTCGCCTGCCCCCGGCTCCGGGGCGGAACGGCGGGAGCGCCACAGGAAGAAGAGGAGACGCGCGACCACGGCGAGCAGCACCGCCGCCAGCAGGATGACGAAGCCGACCAGGAGCCAGCGCGGCAGATGCAGCCTCTCCATCCCTCTCTCCAGAAGCGTCCCGACGGCGCTCCAGAAGGTCGTGGAGAGGTCCCGCAGGTAGGAGGCCTCGGGCGGCACCGGAGTGCCCTGGACTCCGCTGCCCTGGAGCACCTCGGCGAGGGTCTCCCGGTCGGCGGCGGCAGACCCGTCCAGGACGGCCGCGAGAAGCGGCAGCCGCCGGATCAACGCGGCGCGTCCCACGACGGCGGCGCGGGCGGCGGTCCTGTCGGAGGCATGGGAGGGGCGGTCATGGCGTCGACCGCCGCCGCGAGGTCGGTGCCCTCCTTGCGGTTGCGGGTGTCGAAGAAGAGCAGCGCCGTGCCGAAGACGAAGAAGAGATAGACGGCGGTCGTGATCAATCCGCTGACGAAGTTCGTCGCCACCTGCGGCCAGATCCAGGCCGTGAGGTCCGGCTCCTGGCCCGCCGTTGCCTTGCGCAAGGCGTCGAGCCCGACCAGGATGCCCAGCGGCAGACTGAGGAGGAGGCTCACGGCATAGGAGAGCACCGTGCCGATGACCCAGAGGACGAGCACCTTGACCAGCGGGGTGGACAGGAACCTCCCCTGCGGGTTGTGCTGGGTGAGGTTGGCGCTGCGCGCCAGGGCCCGGGTTCCGAAAAGCCCCTCCTCGGCCGCGGCGGGCACGGCGAAGCTCAGCAGGGGAAAGACGAAAAGGACCGGGAAGAGACAGGCCAGGGCAGAGGCGAAGACCGCCAGCATCTGCAGGACCAACGTCCCCAGCATGCCGGGTTTCGCCGCCGTCCTCCAGGCCCGTCCCATGTCCACTGGCCGGCCGGCGGTGGCGTCCAGCGCCGCCACCTGCATCGCGGTGTAGGCGATCAGCATGAACAGGACGAAGACCAGGGCCACCAGCACGATGCCGCAGCTCGCGGCCAGCACCCGGCTCGGGTCGGCCATCTCGGCGGGGTTCCCCATCATCCAGACCTGGAGCCCGCCGAGGATGGCGGTCAGCACCGCGACCGGCAACGCCACGGTGGGGAGGATGGCGCGGGCGTTCTGGCGGGCCAGCCGGATCGCCTCGTCGAGGAGGATGCGGAACGGCATCGTGCCGGATACGGCAAAAGGTTCACTCATGGGAGCTCCTCCGAGCTGGGCGACCGAGCGCCAGGGTCAGGAACAGCAGCTCCAGGACGAGCCCCAGAGCCACCTTGAACGGTGGCGCCAGCTCCGGCGAAGGGGACACCAGCACCTCCACCAGGGCCAGCACCACGAACCAGGGGACGCAACCGAGCAACACCACCAGCGCTTCGCGCCCGGCCTCGCGCAACGCCACCGAGCGCGGCCGTTCGCCGGCCGCCACGATCGCCCGGCCGATGCCGAGCCCGGCCGCCGCCATGACCAGGATCAGCGAGATCTCCAGAAAGCCGTGCGCCGAGACGAACTCCAGCAGCCGGCCGGCCATGGAGTAGTGCGCCGTCACGCTGATGATCGTGCCGAGCATGAAGCCGTTGAAAAGCACCACCCAGAGCGGTACGAGCCCCGCCAGGAGGCCGCCTCCCCAGGCCATCAGCGACACGCCGATGTTGTTGGTGGCGATCCTCGAGGTCGAGAGCGATGGCGGCATCGTGGTGACCAGCGAGTCGGTCCACATCTCCCCCTCGGCAAGGCCCTGAAAGGCCTCGGCGCCCAGAAAGATCGCGCCGAGCCCCGGCTGCAGGTTGCCGAGCACCAGGCCGATCACGGCGCCGAGCGCGAACAGACCCGTGGTGACGCCGAGCAGGCCGAGCTGGCGCCGGAAGGCGGCCGGAAAGGTGCGGGTAAAGAAATGGCGCAGGCCGCCGGAGCTCTCCCGCTCGTCCTGGGTCAGACGCCGCATGCCCTCGACCGCCAGCTCGCGCAGCCGCCGGGCCGCCCCCGTCCTGGGATAGCGGGCGGCGGCGAGCGCATGGTCGTGCAGCACCTGCCGGTAACGGAACGCCATCTCCTCGAGGTCGTTGTGGGAGACGCGGCGCAGGTCGCGCCCCTCCTCGAGCTGCCTCTCGAAGGTCTCCCACACCGGCCGCCGCAGCCGGACGAAACGGGCATAGTCCAGGGTGCCCTCGCCGCCCGGGGGCTGGAGCGCGAGGCGCAAGGCCTGTACCGGATCCCGGCGGTCGACGCCTTCCAGGAAGTGGGGGGCGTCGCGTTCGACGCGGGCGAGCAGACGGCCGGCGAGCTCGGCGCGCTGTCCCGGGTCCGCCAGCTCGCCCTGGCGGGAGAGGAACGACTCCACCACCCCGACCTCCCGCGCCCCCCACCCTGGCGGGATGCGGCCGATCATCAGCTCCTCGTTCCGCCGGCGCTCGTGCACCACCAGCGTACCGGCCAGCCGGTCGCCGAGCCGCCGCGACAGCGGATCGATCGCCATCAGCGGCACGCCGAAGACCACCTCCAACAGCCGGACCAGGTTGCGCATCAGCAGCGCCCCGGTCCCCGGGCTCGCCCCTTCGGCGGAGACGACGCGCAGCCCTACCACCCGCTTCCCCAGGGTCCGCCCCCCCATCGCCATCTCCTGCAGCGCGAAGTAGCCCCACTGCAGCAGGAACACGCCGATGATCATCAGGGCGATGCCCCAACCGGCATCGAGCACGCCGATGCCGAGACAGACGGCAAACCAGGCGGCGGTCACGACGAGCAGGCAGAGGTAGTCGAGAAAAGCGGCGAGCGTGCGGCTGCCCAACCCGGCGACCGGCAGGTCGAGCCGGATGTTGTCCAAGCCGAGGATGCCCTCGCGATCCCGTTCCGCCACGTGCTCCCCTCGAATGTGTCTGGTGTCCAAAGCCTATGCCGCGAGCGGCCGGGCGTCAACGCGGGGGCGTCTGCCGCCCTCCCGGCCCTCACCCCGTCCCCTATGGGCGCTAACTTTGCCAGGGAGAAGGGGGAGAGGGTAGCCCGGAGGGCGCTTTTCTTTGTAGCCCAGGGTGGAAACCCTGGGCGGGCTCGGCGGTCGTGCCCCGGCGCAGGGCGCCCAGGGTTTCCACCCTGGGCTAGGAAGAAGGACGTCCCCTGCGGGGACTATTCCCCCGAAGCACGCCAAAGTTAGCGCTTATGCCCCCGTCCCCTCTCCCGCCACCCCAACCAACCTTCTCTATGTCATTTTGTATACAGGTAATTATCCCCCACCCCCCGGGAGGGGGGTAGGTGGGGCGGGAGAGGGGGCCGGGGGGTGAGGGCTCAGCGGGACGAGGCAGACGCCGAAGCAGCGGTTTCCGAAGCAGCATTCTCCGGCACCTCAGCCCGAGCCCCCTGCGTCTGTTCCCCAATCCCCGCCACCACCCCCAAAAGCTGCCGCTTCACAAGATCCCGCGAATAATCCGCCGCAAGCCGCCGCCGCCCGCTCTCGGCCAACCGCCGCCGCGCCTCCGGGTCGTCCAGCAGCTCGCAGACCGCGCTCACCCACTCGACCGGATGCTGGCCGACCAGCCGGAAGTCCTCCCCCTGGCGGCCGGCGGTCCCGGCCACCGCCCAGGGGGTCCCGACCACCGGCACGCCGACCGCCCAGGCCTCCAGCACCTTGATCGGCACGCCCGAGCCGCAGCGCATGGGAGCGAGCGACAGCGTCGCCTGCGACAGCACCGAGCGCATGTCGCGCGGCGACTCGATCAGCGTCACGCCGGCCTGCTCGACCGCCTTGCGCACGGCTCCGGACGGCCGGTCGCCGGCGACCACCACCTTGACCTCGGGCCGCACCTGCCGCAGCACCGGCCAGACCTCGCGCAGCCACCAGGTCACGGCGTCGACGTTGACGAAATAGCCGAGGTTGCCGGTCATCACCAGCACCGGCCGTCCCTCCTCCCCCGCGTCGCGCAGGTGCTCGGCCGCGAGCGGCGGGTCGAACTGCCGCTCGCGCACCGCCAGACGCACCACCCCGATGCGGGCGGCGAGGTCGGGCGGCAGGCGGTTGACCAGCGCCTGGCGGTCGCGCTCGCAGACCACGACCATGGCCGCCGCCCGCTCGGCCAGACGCCGCTCGGCCTTGGCCAGCAGCCGCGCCTCCAGCCTGAGCAGCGGCCTGAGCCAGACCCGGTCGACGTCGGCGCGCAGCGAGAAGTTGAGCGACAGGCTGTCGATCAGATCGACCAGCAGCGGCGTCTCCCCGAAGTCCTCGAGGTGCGAGGCGAGACGGGCGAGCTGCAGGATGCCGAGGTCGGTCCTGGGGGCCAGCTCGCGGAGCTTCCGGCCGAGGTCCGGCTGGTAGAAGAGCCCGGTCTGGAGCGGCAGCCTCTTGATCACCGCGCGGGACATGCCCTGGACCAGCGGCACGCCGAGCGACGGCCGGTAGAGCTCGACGCGGTACGGAGAGTTGGCCGGGGGCTGTTCCCCCTTGGGCGGCTCCGGCGTGAGCAGCGTCACCTCGTGCTCGCCGGACAGGAAGTCGAGCATCTGCACGGCGCGGATCTGGTCGCCCCGCCGGGGCGGCCAGGGATAACGCGAGGTGACGAGGAGGATCTTCAACGCGGCAGCCGGTCTCAGACCAGCTTGAGGAGATGACCGAGCTTCTCGCGCTTGGTCTTCAGATACGCATGGCTGCTCTCGGTCGGCGGCACCTCGAGCGGCACGCGCTCGACGATCTCCAGGCCGTAGCCGTCGAGCGCGATGTACTTGCTCGGGTTGTTGGTCATCAGCCGCATCTTGCGCACGCCGACGTCGCGCAGGATCTGGGCGCCGATGCCGTAGTCGCGCTGGTCGGGCCGGAAGCCGCGCCGCTCGTTGGCCTCGCCGGTGTCGTGCCCCTGCTCCTGGAGCTCGTAGGCGCGGAGCTTGTTCATGAGGCCGATGCCGCGCCCCTCCTGGAGGAGGTAGAGCAGCACGCCGCGGCCCTCCTCCTGGATGCGCTCGAGCGCGAGATGGAGCTGCACCCCGCAGTCGCAGCGCTGCGAGCCGAAGACG
>JBKKAU010000820.1:0-3521 GCA_046714475.1 Thermoanaerobaculia bacterium | reverse complement strand
GCGAGGTGTCGGCGCCGCGGGCGTAGAGCACCGGCTGCGGCCCTTCGGGGCCGTCCTCGTCGCGGACCTCGGGCGTGAGGCCGCGCGCCGCCAGCTCCTCGCCGAGCCGCTCCGCCATGCGGCGCAGGCCCGGGAGGTCGCCGCTCGGCGACGAGATCGCGGTCAGCTCGCGCAGCAGCTCCAGGGTTTTTTCGAAGATCGAGTCGGGCAGGGAGTCGCGGAGATCGTCCATGGCGGCTATAGACTAGCAATGCCCGGCACCCAGAAGGGCGAGGAGGGGGCTTTCATGGTCAGCGCGGTGATTCTGCTCGTAGTGGAGAAGTCCAAGGTCAACGAAGTGGCGGACAGGCTGGTCGAGCTGCCGGGCATCACCGAGGTCTACTCGGTGGCCGGTCAGTACGACCTGGTGGCGGTCGCGCGGGTGAAGGACAACGAGGCGATCGCCGAGGCGGTGACCAACCACATGCTGAAGATCGACGGCATCGTCCGCTCGGAGACCCTGATCGCCTTCCGGGCCTTCTCGCGCTACAACCTGGAGCGCATGTTCTCGATCGGGATGGAAGAGCCGCCGCGGGAGGGGTAGGGCCCTCACCCCAGGGCGCGATGAGTCGCGCCCCTACACGGAACGATCTGTAGGGGCGCCATTCATGGCGCCCTCTTCGCCCGCAGCTCTTCGACCAGCTTCCTGTACCCCTCCTCCTGCCGCAACGAAGCAAAGGCCTCTTCGCTCTCCATCTCCCGGAGCAACTCCCCGGGTTCGTCCCATCCTTCCATCTCCGACGAGCGCCGCAGGTATTCGATCGCCCGTTTCGGGTTCCCCTTGCGCGCGTAGGCCATGGCGAGCCGGTAGGGGACCATCTGGTTGTCCGGGTAGATCTCGCCGCCGATGTGAAGGAAGAAGATGGCGCGGTCATACTGCCCGCGCTCGGAGAGCTCGCGCGGCAGATAGATCGCGGTCTGCACCGACAGCGCGTAGAGCAGCCGCTCGGACGACAGCCTCTCCTCGGGGTCTTCGGACTGGGCCCTCTTCTTGAGCTGCGGGACCTGGAGCTCCGCCAGGACCTGGCTGAGGTTGGCCGGGGTCAGCTCGTGGCTGGCGCCCTGGAAGACGCGCGGCACGCGCAACAGGAAGTCGCGGTCGCGGCGGTCCCGGGCGGCGCGCTCCGCGAGGTCCTTCTGAAAGGCCGGGGACGCCCGGACCTCGGCGGCCTTGCGCCCGGCCTCGGTGGTATCCCTCAGGCCGGCGAAGTCGGATACAAGGGCCGACCAGGCGCGCCACGCCCCCCAGGGCTTGCCCTCCAGCGACCGGGCGCGGGCGAGGTCCTCGTTCCACAGCGCCTCGATCAGCTCCGGGCTCTTCTCGCGCGCCCCGCGCTTCATCGCCTGCAGCTCCATCCAGGCGAGCGCCCGAGTCGCCAGCTCCGCGGGCGGCCACTCGTGCTCGCCGTCGAAGACCTCGACGTGGTGGACCATGCCGGCGGCGGCCATCTTCTCCTCGGCCTCCAGCATCTCGTAATAGTGGAAGTCGCCGTTGCCGACTGTGCCGAAGAACGGGAACGGGATCGCCTTGGACGGCGGGTGCCCGAGCGGGAAGCCGCCGCTGGCGCCGATCACCCCGGCGAGGCTGCCGGGCGCCGTGATCCCCAACAGGCAGACGAACCGCGAGCAGCCGGAAAACCCCACGGCGTAGACCCGACGGTCGTCGATGGCGAAGCGGGCGTGGGTGTCCGCCCAGAGGGTGCGCATGATCCGGATGTTCTCCTCCATCTCGTTGAGATTGGAGGAGCGCTCGGCGCTCGCCACGATGGTGCCGAACCGCTCGGCGCCGGCGCGGAAGACCTCGGCGAAGCGGTCGCCCCGCTGCCGCGAGTCGAAGGCGTAGAGGATCGGCCACTTGCGGTCGGGCCGGTATGCCGACGGGAGATAGAGGGTGTAGGTCTCCCGGGGATCGGCGGCCGGTTTGACGCCGTGGACGAGTTGGCCCTTGGGGATTTCGGCGGCCGCCGCCAGGAGCAGAGCCCCGATCAAGGCCTTCACCGGGTACCCTCCCGTAGCTCCGCCGCCAGCTTCTTGTATCCCTCCTCCCCGCGCAGCGAAGCGAAAGCCGGCTCCTCTTCCAGACGGGAGAGGTCGCGCCAGCCGAGGTCCATCGCCTGGCGCAGGTTGTCCAGGGCCTTCTGCCTGGATCCGTTGGAGGCGTTGGCGACCGCCGTCCGGAACCACAGGCCGGGGTCCTCCGGCGCGATGGCGGTGGCGATCGACAGATAGAACAGGGCGCGGTCATAGTCCTTGCGCTGGAGGAGGTCGCGCGGCAGGTAATAGCCGGCCTGGACCAGGACCGTGTCGAGCACCCTCCGCGCCGACAGGCTCTCCTCGCGATCGGCCGATCCGGCCCGTTTTTGGAGCTCGGGGACCCGGATCGCGGAGAGCGCCCGGTTCAAGGGGATCGGCCCCTCGCCGGGCACCGCGGCGACCAGGGCCTTCCTGGCGCGGTCGAGCGACTCCTGGTCGCGCCGCATCCGCGCCTCGCGCTCCCGCCGCTGGCGGGCAAAGGCTTCGGAAGCTTCCAACCCAGCCACCTTCTTCTGGAAATCGGCGGGCGTCTCCCGCAATCCCTGGAAATCCGCGGCCAACGCTTTGTAGCTTCTCCACGCCTCGAACAGCCGGCCCGCGGCCTCGTAGGCCTCTGCCCGCTCCAGGCCGCGCTTCCAGACCGCGTCGAGAATCGCCGCGTCGGGATCGCGCTGGCCGGCCTTGATCCGCTGCAGCTCCAGCCAGGCGAGGCCCTCGACCGCGAGGTCCGCCGGCAGCCACTCATGACCGCCTTCGAAGAGCTCGACGCGGTGGGGGAGGCCCAGACCGGTTAGGGCCGCGTCGAGGTCCATCATCTCGTAATAGTTGAAGTCGCGGTCGCCGACCGCGCCGAAGAAGGCGAACGGGGTGTCCTTGGCCGGCGGGCGGTCGAAAGGGAAACCGGCGCCGGCGCCGAGCACGCCGTGGATCGTGCCGGGGGCGATCCCGGCGAGCGTACAGGCGGCGCGGACCGTGCCGGAGAAGCCCGCCGCGTAGACCCGCCGGCCGTCGATCGCGAAGCGCCGCCGCGTGTCGGCCCACATCGCCCGCATCGACTGGAAGTTGGGCTCCATGGAGCCGTCGCTCGCCGAGTTGTTGGAGCTGGCCACGATCACGCCCCAGGTCTCGGCGGCGAGGCGGAACCGCTCGGCGAAGGCCGCCCCCTGCCCGCGCGCGTCGAAGGCGTAGAGGATGGGCCAGCGCCGGTCCGGCCGGTAGCCCGACGGCAGGTACAGGGCATAGCTCTGGCCGGGGTGGTCCGGGACGCGCACCTCCTCGACGATCGCCCCCTTCGGGAGCTCGGCCGCCGGAGACACGGAAGGCGCCAGCGCCAGGAGGAACAGCCAGGGATGCAACTTCTTCCAGGTCATGAGGTCTCCTTGGAACGGATGGTACACCCCCCTGGGTACGCGGGCGTCCCGCCCGCTCTTTTAGGGTTAGAGCGGGCG
>JBKKAU010000819.1:0-40384 GCA_046714475.1 Thermoanaerobaculia bacterium | reverse complement strand
CCGCCGCCGACACCACCGGCGCCAGCGCCTGCCGGTATCCGAACAGCCCGGCGAGCACCGGGTGCGCGGCCGCCGGGCGGGGGCGCCGGACCTCTCCACGGGGGAGGGCGTACAGCGGCGGCGCCTTCGCGCTATCGATCCCGGCGCGCAGACGCTCGACCAGCGGCGAGACGGAGAGCGGCGCGCCGTCGTCGTCCGACCCCTGCCAGGAGAGCGTGACCGCCGGGCTCGCCGACAGGAGCTGGGCGAAGAGATAGCGATCCTCGTCAAAGCCGGAGCGCTTGATCGGGATGTCCGGGAGCACGCGCTGGAGCACCCGCCGCAGGTCGTCCGGGAGCAGCGGGTCCTCGCGCACCGGGCGCGGGAAGACGTCGCGGTTGAGCCCGACGAGGAAGAGGTGGTCGAAGGTCCAGCCGCGCGCCTCCATGACGGTGAGCACCTGCACGCCGCCGCCGTGGCCGCCGAGCGGGTCCATGCCGACGCCGTCGAGCGAGCGCGCGAGCAGCAGCCGCAGCTCGTCGCGGGTGAGCGGCAGGTCGCCGGGCACCTGCGCCTCGAGCTCGTCGAGGGCCGCGAAGACCGGCTGCACCTCTGCCATGTCCTTCTTCCAGCCGAGATCGGCGGCGAGCAGCCTGCGCAGCCGCATGAAGTGCTCGACGGCGCGCGTCTCGTCGGGCCAGCCGGCCAGCCGTTCCCGCAACCTGCCGGCCGCCAGCACCGCGCTCCGCAGCCGCGGAGCGTCGATCCGCCGACGGGGAGCGTAAGCGCCCTGGCCCTCGTCCCCCGCCGCCAGGTCGGCCTCGTCAGCGTCCGGATCGGCCCCGGACGTCCGCAGCCCCTGGCGGATCGGCAGCGGGAACGAGTCCTTGTCCTTCAGGATGTCGTCCACCGGCAGCTCGGCCACGGACCGGAGCCGGCCAGCTCCCAGGGTATAGAGCGCCAGCCGCAGGTCGACGAGGAGCCCTGCCCGATGCCCCTCGAACGAGACGACGGCGTCGAGCCAGCGGTCGGCGGGGACCTCCTCGCCGCGGCGGATCAGGTCGAGGAAAGCGCGGGCGCGCCGGCCGGCCGGGCCGAGCGCGCCGGGCTCGCCGACCCCCGAGAACGGAATGCCGAGCCGCCGGAAGTGCCGGCGCAGGAGCAGCCGATAGCGGGTGAGGTCGCGCGCCACGACACCGATCGTCTCCGGCCGGGTGCCCGCCTCCAGGAGACCGCGCACGCGCAACGCGATCTCGCGCGCCTCCGACTCGCCGCCCAGGGCCTCGAAGCCGTCGACGTGGGGGACCGGGGGGACGGAGTCCCCGGAGACCTCTTCGAGAGGCGCCACCATGGTCAGCCGCTCGGAAAAGCGCTCGGTGAACGCCCGCTCGACCCCGACCACCTCCTCCCCGGCGATCGCCCCCGAGGCATCCGGAGGATGATCGAGCAGCAGCCAGGCCGACCGGCGGCGCAACAGCGTCTGGATCAGATCAGTAGCGACGCCGGTGGCGTCCGAGAACCCATGAATCAGGACGGCCCGCGCGGGCAGAAGCCCCGCGGGGTCGGACTCCACCAGCTCCGTCGCGCGCCGGAGCAGGGACGAAACCCGCCCGAGCCCCCGGCCCCGCATCCAGATCTCGGCCCGGGCCGCGCCCCGCACGAGCGCCCGGGCGCGGTCCACCTCGGCGCGGCTGCCGGCGTGCCGGCCATCGGTCGCCAGGGCCTCCTCGACCGCCTCGGCGAGAGCCGGCTCCAGCCCGGCGTCGAACAGGTCGCGCACCGTGCCGGTGACCGCCGCATACCCGTCCACCAGCCCTTCGAGCCCCCGGCGGAGCGCAGACTCGCGCCGCGCCAGCCGTTGGGCCACGACCTCGAACAGAGGCGTGCCGCGGGGAGGCGCCTCTCCCGCCCGCTCCATTACCTCCAGAGCAAGCCGATGAAGGCTCTGGACGAGCACGCCCGCCACCGAGCGGCCCAGCCGCCGGGCCATGGCCGCGCTGAGATGGAGCCGCAAGCTGCGCGACGGCACGACGATGCGGACCGGGGACGCCAGCAGGGACGGATCCTGCCCTGCCTCGGCCACGAGCGCCTCCAGGCGGTCGAGGAGCAATGCCTCGGCCGCGAGGGACCCTCGCGTCACCAAGACCCGGCCTGAGGAGGAAGACGGCGGAGGACCGGGAACCTGGGGACCTTCGGGCTCCGGCTCGAACAGACTGAGCTGCGATACCACGGGAGAAGGATACCGGAAAACGGTACTCTGGGGGGCCCCGCTTCTTGGCGTTACGCCACGCCGGCGAAGCGGTCGGCGAGCCACGACTGCGCGGCAGCCTCGTCACGCGCTGAACCGAGGAAACGTACCCAGGCCTGCTGTTCGTGCCAGACAGGAACCAGCTCCCATACGCACAGCGTGGGTTTGTGATCCCGGTCACGCGGAAAAAGTGCGAACTCCGCCATCGCGGAACCGTCCTTGTAAAAGACGGTCTGCCAGACTTCATTCGAGTTTCGCCACGTGCAGACGATCAGAAAATAGAAGTCCGCCCCGCAGCGGTGGAGCACGACGAACCCCAACCCCCGCGCATCGACCTCTGTCATCGTCAGATAATTGCGCGCCAATCGTGTCATCTCATCCGGTACAGGGCAATCGTCGGGGTGGACGCCGTACCACTTGAGCACAGCTCCGTCTCGATAGAGCGGCTCACCCGCGGTGACGCGTTTCGAATAGTGCCGATAGCCTGCCTCGATCCCTGAATCGGTTTCAAGAATTCGCGCCAGGTGCGTCTGTTCCTGAATCATGAGCGATACCTCGCAAAGGGAGAGCTGCAGAGGCCAACATTCTCGAACATGCAGGTATCGTAAGTCAAGCGTAAATATTCTCTCCTATAATCCGCTCGATGTCCAAGATCATCCTGGTCCGCCACGGCCGGTCCGCGCATGTGCACGCCGGCTGGATCGACCTCCATGGGTTCCACCGCTGGCGTGAAGCTTATGAAGCGGCGGGGATTCTGCCCGATGAGGTGCCGCCAGCCGAAGTGCGGGAGATGGCTCGGCGAGCGGGCATCATCGTAGCCAGCAACGCGCCACGGGCGATCGACTCGGCCCGCCTGTTGGCCGAAGGGCGGGAGGTGATCGCATCCCCTCTCGTCCGGGAGTTGGACCTCCCTCCGCCCGCGCTCCGCGTCCTACGCTTGCCCTTGGCGGGATGGGCGCTGGCCTTCGGGGTCCGGCGGCTGTATCGCGCGTCGAGGTCGCTCCCACACAACTCGGACGCCGAGATCGCGAGAGTCCGGGAAGCCGCGAACTGGCTGGCTGCGCTGGCGCATCAACACGGTACGGTCCTGGTTGTCACGCATGCCTCGTTTCGAAACCTGCTGGCGGGCACGCTGACGGAAGACGGCTGGGACAGCGGCGGAGTGCGCCGGCGGACCCGGACCCCTCACTGGAGCGCGTGGAGCTTTACCCGAGCCTCAGGCCTTCGCTGAGTCCGCGGGCCACTGGAAGCACAGCCTGAACCCGTCGGGATCGGTTACGTACAACTGCTTCATACCGTAGCTCGCCACAGTCGGCTCCACGTCGAGACCCTGCGCGCGGAGATGCCTGTACGCGGCGTCTACATCCGGGCAGCCGAAGAAAAGCGCGGTGTCGAAGTGCGCGGCGATGCGAGCAGGATCCGGAGCTGGCGGCCGCTCGTGCTCTTCGTACGCGGTGTTGAGCATGATTTCCACACCATGGAGCCTCAGCAGCGCCCAGTCGAAGCGGTCTCCCGGGTGAGATGTGCTGACGAGATCGAAGCCCAGCACGTCGCGGTAGAAGTGGACCGAGGTCGGCATGTCGAAGACCTCGAGTAGCGGAGCGAGGCCTTGGATGGCAATGGGCATGGGGATCGATCCTTTGTGGGCGGCCTGCGCGAAAGGCTCAAACGCTTTCGGCTCGATGCTGAATGAGCCCCGGGAAGGGCTGGACACTCAGGATCTCCTGCAACGTCGGGAGCGTAAAGACGCGGCCGTCCGTTTCCTGCACGACCGGTCCAAGGGCGTCAGCCGTACGCCTCCATCCCAATCCCGCAAGCACGGCAAAGAGCGGCGTACCGCCGAGGCGATTGGCCTCGGCGCGCAATTTGCCGTAACGGGCAGCCTTGTCGCGTGCCGTCCCTCCGTCATTGGCGACCTTGCACTCGAGCAATGCGCGAAGAGTGTCAGAGCCGTTGAAAACCACGAAATCGGGAGCAGGTTGGACAGTCACGCCGAACCGCCTCGCGATCTCCTCCTGGTTATGAGAACCGGTCCTGATGAACTGGATGCCGCTCTCCTGGAACAAGGCCTCGACCGCGTCCTCCAAGACGTCCCCTCGCTTCGAGCTCGTGGCGTCGAGCAGCTGTCGAAACGCGCCGCCATAGTGCCGCTGGTGCAGGAACACCGGCAACGGCACGCCTTCTGTGGCATAGCGCTGTACCGTGATCCAACCTTCCAGGGTATCCGGCTTGTGGATCTTCGGTCGTACCGCTCCGGTTGGCGGCGCGCCGAACAACTCGCCTCGCATACCCTCGTCGACGACCAACGCGCAGCATCGAGCCGCAGGTTCCCGGCAGGCCGAACCCGCCTCGAGACTTTTGATCCGGCTACTGCTCAGCGCCTTGAGGTCATAGCGCTCGGCGATGATCTGGGTTGCTACCGCGAATTCCGGAACGGTAAGGCCCAGGAGCAATCGGAACACCTGTACGGTCCGGGGCTGAGCCGCGATCGCCCCCGTAAGAACCTCCTCTCCCGTCCGCTGGAAGCCCTCCGTCAACTCATAGGCCTGCGCATAGGCGCTTTCGATCGAAGACAATTCGTACTCGTCGCGCCAATGAACGTATGCAAAGTCCGGAGCCAGGTTCGGGACATAAACTTGCTGGGCGATTCGAGCATAGACATCCCGATGCGAGGCCTTGCCGAATGCTTCGGGGACCTTGCGAATGAGAGCAACACGGGCGTTCCAATCGGCAGCCGCAACGACTTCGGCCACTGCAGCCTTGATGTCAGGCATGGGCTGAAAGGCTAGCGTCCGGTTTCGAACCGCTGCGGAACGATCGCCGCATACTCAGGGTCTATTTCGGTCACAAGCCACCGCCGCTCCAATTGCTCAGCCGCCAGAGCGGTCGTGCCGGTCCCGCCAAACGGGTCCACGACCAATTGCCCGGGCTTTGACAGAAGCTTGATGAAGAACGTTGGAAGCTGGAGCGGGAACCGGGCCGGGTGACCCACGGGGTTGGGTCCGAACTCCGGCTCGAAGTGGAGCAGAGTTGAGGGCCGCACCCAGTCCGGCCCCGCCTGGACTCGCTTCCTCCCTTGACCTGATGGAGCGTTGACCCGCTCGAAGTTGTGCGCCAACCGCTTGCGGCGCTCGCGGTCCCTGGCATCCCAACGAGCGGGCGCGAGACAATGTTCAGGGAAGAACTGCCACTGCGGCGTCTTGGCGAACTGGAAGCAATACTCTACCGCATCTTTCAAAAACCGGTTGAAACGGCCCGGAGGCGGCGACGGCTTGCCCCATACGAAGTCTTCACAGAAGAGGAAGCCTCTATCCCGCAGCCAGAAGATCAACTCGTACTGAAGGGTGCCGCGCTCGTTCCCGTGCCGCTTGGACCGGTAATTGAGCACGAAGCTGCCGTGCGGCTTGAGGACCCGCCGGACCTCGGCCGCGACGTCCATGAAGAAGCCGGCATACCAGTCCCGGTCATACTTCTCGCCGTTTCCATACTTCGGCTGACCATCGTAAGGAGGAGACGTCACCACCAGATCAACAGTCTCATCGCCCAAGCCGCGCAGGACGTCCAGACAATCGCCAACAACGAGTTGGCCGAGCGCCGTCTCAAAGAACGGTCTCCGTTCAGGAGCACCGATCCCAGGCCGCGGCTGCCGGGCGGCACGCCTGGCTGTACTCTCCTCCTGAAGAGGTAGTACCGGTTGACGGTACCCCGGAGGCTCAAGCTTCTTCGCTTCCAAGATCGCCTTGGGGGGTCGTCTTGCTTCCACGCAGTACCTCCGCTGTTCCTGTAGGGGGCGGCTCACGCGGCCACCTCTTCGTCGAAGCGGACGCCCGGTAGGCCTCATTGTACCTCTGGGAGCACAGCCGCGGCCTTGAGATCCTCTGGACGAGCGGCTGCCGAGAGCACCATTGTTGGACACACAGATGACGTAAGTCAAGCGTAATTTTGCTTCCCCAGGCATGTTCCCGTCCGTCTTTTGGTCGCGAATACCCGCCCCGAACCGCGAATGAAGAATCCGGAGTCGCAACTGAAGCTTACTTCCCGACTCCTGGACCTTATTTCGCGGTTTTTGAACGCTCCGGAGTCGTGAATGGAGCTTCCGGGACCGCGAATGACTGTCTCAGAACCGCGAAGTACCCGACCGGTGATGTCCAGGAGGGCTCCGGAACCGCGAAGTACCGGCCGCGAGTCGGGAATGGAGACTCCGGAGCCGCGAATCTCCGTTCGCGGGTCGGGAATGAAGGCTCCGGAACCGCGAATCGAGCTTCCGGCGCCGTGCCAGAAAAGGGGGAAACCGCGAGTTAACCTTCCTTCGCGGTTCCTGAACCTTCCGGGCCTCCTCCCGGACGTTGCGAGACGACCCCGGAGACGGTCGGGGCATCAGCCGGAGAGATGGAAGTCGGGAAATTCCGTCTATTCGCGGCTCGGGAACCTTACGGCGCCGCGCGGGAAGCTTCGGAGGTCGCGAATTCCGGGATGCCGGAGAGCCGGAGAGGCTCAGGGGGAGCGGCGGATCAGACCCGGGGCCGCCCCGGGATCTCGGCACGTTCCAGGGCCGAGCGGTCCCAGCCAGCCGCATCGGCCGCGGCGGCGTAGGTGCCCTCCAGGAAGGCGAGCAGAGTGTCGTCGGGCGAGGCGGCCTGCCGCACCACGTCGTAGGGCAGGATCCATTCGCGGAGATCGCCGCTGTAGAACGCAGCTCGACGAGCAGGTCCGGGAGGGGCTCCACTACATGAAGGGCGTTCGCGGCGTCCTGCTGTACGAGTTCGGCGCGCTCAACGAGCAACTGGTGCGGTTCGGGATGAAGCCGGCCCGCAAGCGCAGCCGGCGCGCCAAGGCGGCGGAGCCGGCCAAGACGGAGTGAGTGTTCCAGATTTAGAAATTTTGCGCCCGTTCCGGTAAAATACCCCGCATGACGCCCGAGACGCAGCGCCTGCTCGACCTGATCCGGCTGACCTGCCGGATCCTGGGCCTGACCCACCGGGAGCTCGGCAAACGGCTGGGGGTCAGCTCCAGCTATCTGAGCCGCCTGTTCACCGGCGCCATCGAGCTGAAGATGGACCATGTGGTGGAGATCGCGCGCGCCATGGACCTCGAACCCGGGGATCTCCTGGAGATCGTCTTTCCGCCTTCACAGGCGCCGCGGTCCGAGGGCGCGGCCCAACTCCAGCACATCGCCGAGCTTTTCGGGCGGCACAAGGCGCCGGCTCCGGCGCCAGATCCGGAAGCCGCCGCCCTCTCCGCCGAACAGGTCGAAGAGCTGCTGGCCCGGGCGCTGCAGCGCGTGTTCGAGAAGTCGCGCGCGTGAATGAGTAGAAGACAGCCCCCCACCTGACCTCCCCCGCTCCCTGCCTCCCCCGCCCAGGGGGGGAGGCACCACCGCCCCACGGCAAAGATAGACGGGGGCCTCTTGAGAGAGGCCAGCCCTTCCTACGTCGCATCCCCCCTCTCCCGGAGACGGGTCAACTCCAATATTGAACTTTGTTTTCCAAAACGGAAGACGTTTCACCTCCCTGCTCCGTATACAGGAATGAAGGGCCATGAAAGCAGCCCCCGATGACCGGGGGCGGTACTCAAGGAGAGCGTCTTGGTCGAACACGACGAGCAAGCGGAGGAGACTCTGCGTCTGATGGAGAGCACCCGGGAGTGGCACACGCTGCTCCAACACGTCCTCACCTGTCCGCCGTGCAAGGAGCGGGTGCTGGAGCTGCTGGCGGAGCGGCCTGTCCCGGCGCGGGAGGCGGCGGAGGCCGACGATGCGCGGGCGGTTGGCCCCCTGCTGATGCGATTGGAGGCGAGCACGCCGGGTCTGCTGGAGACCTTGGAGACCTACGCGGCGGAGGCGGCGGAGCTGTGCTCGCAGCTGGCCGATGCCCCGGAGCGGCGGCGCTTCCTGCTGGCGCAGACCCGGAAGTTCCGCAGCCTGCCGCTGGCGAGCCTGCTGCTGGTGAAGAGCTGGGCCGCCGCGGCGGACGAGCCGGAGATGAGCGAAGGGCTGGCGCGGCTGGCCCTGCTGGTGGGGAGCCAGACGTACCCGGCGGCACAGGAGCAGGTGGCGCGTGCCGTGCGGACGCGGGCGCTGGTGCTGATGGCCAACGCGCTGCGGCTCCTGGGCGACCGCGAGGCCGCGGAGCGGCACTTCCTCAAGGCGGCGGCGCACCTGGGCGACTTCTATTTCACCTCGGACCGCGCCTTCTACAGCCGCATGCTGGCGCTGCTGCGACAGGACCAGGGAGACCTGGACGAGGCCATCGGCCTGCTGCGTCACGCGGCGACGGTCTACGGCAGCCGCGGCGACGCGCGGGAGCAGAGCGTCTGTCTGGCGATGCTGGGCCTGCTGCTGGTCGAGGCCGGCGCGCCGGACCGGGCGCAGCAGCCGCTGACGCTGGGCTGCGCCGGGATGGACCTCCACCGCGACCCGGGACTGGCCGCCCGGGCGCGGCTGGCGCTGGCGGTCTGCCACGCGTCGCGGGGACGCAACGAGCGTGCGGTCCAGCTCGCGGAGCGCACCCGGCCGCTCTACGTGTGGATCGAGAGCCCGGCGGAGATGCAGGCGGCGCTGCGGCTCGAGGAAGAGATCGTCCGGCTGACCGGCCGGCAGAACTGAACGACTTGAATCGATCTTCCGGTGCCATGCCGGTACCGGAGTTTCCGAAAGGAGACGTTGTATGGAGAAGACGAACGTCGTGAATCACCCCACCGCCACCACCGGCAGGAAGGGCCAGGACAAGAAGCTCCTGCCGCCGCGCCGGCGCGACCGGGAGTACCTCAAGGCGCAGGTGGAGAACCGGCTCAAGTCCGAGCGCGTGCAGGAGGAGCTCAAGTCGATGCCGGGCTGGCGGCTGGTGCCGGGCGGCCAGGCGATCGACCGGGTGCGCGAGCTGCCGTCGCCGGGCGTGGCCGCGGCCTACGCGCGGTACGTGGCCGAGTGCGCTCAGCAGGCCAACGTGCCGGTGACGCTGGTGCTGTCGGACAGGCTGGTGACGGTCACCCTCCGGGCGTCGCACCGGCGCCCGAGCCTGCCGCTGCCGGACGCGGCCCTGCAGGTCGCCCGGGTGATCGGGTAGAGGGGGACTCCGGCAATGGCGAAGCTCATCTTTTCGTACGCAAATGAAATCCAGGGCCTGGAGTCGCTGGTCACGGCGACCGAGGAGCACCAGGGGATCCTCCCGACCTGTGGAGTCCACCGGCAGGCGCTGGTGGATCACCTGGGAAAGATCCGGGATGCGAAGGCGAGGCGCGACTCGGCGCAGGCGGGCCGGCAGAAGGCGACGCAGGACCTGCAGCAGCTGTTCTCCGAAGGCCAGGAGCTGGCGGCGCGCCTGCGCAACGGAATCAAGATCGATCTCGGGTTGAAGAGCGAGCAACTCGTGCAGTTCGGCATCACGCCGCAGCGCAAGCGGCGCCGCTCCAAGCCGCCGGTGATCGAGAAGCCGACCGAGGGCGCGGGCGACGGCCCGGGGAAGGAGGTGACGACGGCTTAGACGGAACTGACCACCGTGTTCTTTGACAACTGAATCCAGGGAGGCGCTCCGGCGCCTCCCTTCCTACTTCAGGTCGAGCCCCCTCACTCCATCCCCTCGAACCGCCGGATCGACTCCCGCAGCCCGTCCGGCAGCGGGATCGAGCGGCCGGCGTCGTAATCCACCCAGACGATGACGCCGTGGCCGTCGGCGACCGGCTCTCCGGTGCCGCGGTGGACGATCTCGTAGTCCATGCGGAAGCTGCTGCGGCCGATCTCGGTCGTGCGGGTCCTCACGTCGAGCTCGGCCGGGTAGTGCACTTGGCGGCGGAAGTTGAGGTGCGCCGCGGCCAGGGCCGGGCCGTGGCGCTCGCCCTCCCGGTGCTCGTTCATGCGGATGGCCTGGAAGTAGCTCATCCGGGCCGACTCGCAGTAGGTGAAGTATTTGGCGTTGTTGACATGGCCCATGATGTCCATGTCCCCCCACCGCACGGTGATCGGCTCGACGTGCCGGGCCTCGCTGGCGCTCATCCGGTCTCCTCCTGACTCTCGAAACGGCCGGCCCATTCTAGCGGTCCCGAGGGGAGGAGCGAGGGGCAGGCCCGGCGGCCCGGCCCCTCTTCCTTGCGGCTACTCGACGGTGACCATCGCCCGTTGGGCGCCGCAGCCGCTGCGGGCGGGATAGTTGCCCACGACGCGGTTGAGGCCGAGGTAGACGTAGTAACCCTCCGCCGGGTTGGCCGTATCGGGCAGGGCGAAGAGCTTCTTGTTGTGCGGGGTCTTCAAGATCTTGTAGGAAGGCCCCCAGGCGATATATTGGTTCTTCACCGTGAACTTGAGGGCGCCGTAGGGCAGGTAGAGGTGCTCCTCGAACAGCTCGTTGTCGCTGGTTCCGGTCTGGTTCATCGCCACCCAGAGGATCTGCTGGTTGATCCACAGCTCGGCGTTGTTGGGAGTCGTGCCCAGGTCGCCGCCGTAGCCGTCGCTGGTCGGGGAGTCGGCGATGTGCACGGTCCAGGCGGTGACGCTGGAGCCGTACTCGACGGTGATCTCCGCCTCGCGGCACGGCGGGCTCAGGTCGAGCCGCAGCACCGCGGACTGCCAGCCGGAGCAGTACGGGTTGGCCGACGGTCCCAGGGCCTGGATCGTGATCGGGACGGGCGGCGTGGCCGGCAGGGTCTGCCCCGTCTCCAGGTCGATGAAGAGGGTGCCCGCGCCACAGCTGGCCCACGCGCCGGACGACCCCAGGAGAGTGATCCCGAAAACCAGCAGCGAAAGACGAAGACAGCCCAGCCCGCGCACGATGCAGTGAGTCATGCCGATCCTCCTTCAAGCGGGAGCGTTTAAGAACTGCCTTAATATTAGTATTATTGAAGAAGAACTGCAACTAAAAATCGGCTCCTCTGGAGATACGATCCCGGAGCGATGATCCCTGGCGCCCTGAACGAAGACTCGTTGCTCCACGCCGTGGAGGAGCTCTGCCGGCGCGACGCCGACTTGGCGGGGATCGTCGCGGCGTTCGGGCCGCCGCCGCTGTGGGCGCGCGAGCCGGGGTTTCCGACTCTGCTCCACATCATCCTGGAGCAGCAGGTCTCGCTCGCCTCGGCCCGGGCCGCCTTCGAGCGGCTCCGCGTCGCCGCGTCGCCGCTGACGCCGGAGAGCTTCCTGCGGCTGGATGACCAGAAACTGCGGGAGATCGGCTTCAGCCAGCAGAAGACGAAGTACGGCCGGCACCTGGCGCAGGTGCTGCTCGACGGCTCGTTGGACCTCGACGCGCTGGAGGGGATGGAGGCCGCCGCCGCCAAGGACGCGCTGCTCCAGGTGAAGGGGATTGGAGCCTGGACGGCGGACATCTACCTGTTGATGGCGCTGGGGAGGCCGGACATCTGGCCACGCGGCGACCTGGCCCTCGTGGTCGCCGCGCAGGAGGTGAAGCGCCTGCCTGCGCGGCCGACGGCGGAGGAGTTCGAGGCGCTGGGTCTGGAGTGGAGACCCTGGAGGGCTGCGGCGGCCAGGCTCCTATGGCACCATTACCTGAGCCGTCCCAGAGCTCGAAGCCCGCGATGAGCCGACAACCCTCCCCGGAGAACCCGCTCCGCCTCGCCGTCTGGTCGGGGCCGAGGAACGTCTCCACCGCCCTGATGCGGTCCTTCGGGAACCGCACCGACACCTGGGTCTGCGACGAGCCGTTCTACGCCTACTACCTGTCGCGGACCGGGGCCGATCACCCTGGCCGGGACGAGGTGATCGCGGCGCACGAGACCGATTGGGAGAAGGTCGTCGACTTCCTGACCGGTCCCGTGCCGGGCGGGAAGCCGGTCTTCTACCAGAAGCACATGGCCCATCACTACCTCCCCGAGCTCGGCGAGGCGTGGTTCCCGCGCCTGACCCATGCCTTTCTGATCCGCGACCCGCGGGAGATGCTCCTCTCGCTCGGCAAGAAGCTCGAAGCGCCGCGCCTCGAAGACACCGGCCTGGCCGTCCAGGTGCGGATCTTCGAGCAGGCCCGGCGCGACACCGGCCGCGTCCCTCCGGTGGTGGACTCGCGCGACCTGCTCCTCGATCCACGCGGCGTCCTGACCCTCTTCTGCGAGGCGGCGGGGCTCCCGTTTGACGAGGCGATGCTCTCCTGGCCGCCGGGGCGGCGTCCCACCGACGGCATCTGGGCAAAGTACTGGTACGAGGCGGTCGAGGCCTCGACCGGCTGGGAGCCCTATCGGCCGTCGCGGGGCGAGCTGCCGCCGCACCTCGCGGACCTCCACGCCCGCTGCCGGCCGTTCTACGAGCAACTCCACGCCCACCGCCTCCACCCCTAAGAAGAGAGATGCCGACGCGATGCTGCAGACCTTCGACGAGCGCAACCGGGACCTGATCGTCAACATCAACGGCCGGCTGGTGCACCGGGACGAGGCGCGGGTGAGCCCGTTCGACTCGGTGGTCCAGGGGGGCGACGCGGTCTGGGAGGGGCTGCGTCTCTATGAAGGACGGATCTTCCGGTTGATGGAGCACCTGGAGCGGCTGCGCGGCTCGGCGCTCGCCCTGGCCTTCGCCGAGATCCCGTCGGCGGAGGAGATCGTCGAGGAGATCCGGCGCACTCTCGCCGCCAACGGCATGACGGACGGCGTCCACATCCGTCTGACGTTGACGCGCGGCGAGAAGGTCACCTCAGGGATGGACCCGCGCCTCAACCGCTCCGGGCCGACGCTGATCATCCTCCCCGAGCACAAGCCGCCGGTCTACTCCAAGGGGGGACTGACGCTGATCACGTCGAGCGTGCGGCGCTTCCCGCCCGACTGCCTCGACCCCAAGATCCACCACAACAACCTGGTCCAGTCGATCCTCGCCAAGATCGAGGCCAACCAGGCGGGGGCCGACGACGCCCTGATGCTCGACACCCGCGGCTTCGTGGCCGAGACCAACGCGACGCACGTCTTCGTGGTCCACCAGGGGCGGGTGCTCACCCCGTTCGCGGTGGCCTGCCCGGAGGGGATCACCCGCGGCGCCGTGCTCGACCTCTGCCGCGAGCACGGCATCCCGCACGCCGAGAAGGACCTCTCGCTGACCGAGGTCTACCGGGCGGACGAGATGTTCACCACCGGCACCATGGGCGAGCTGGCCGGCGTGGTCCGCGTCGACGGCCGCACGATCGGCGACGGCCAGGTGGGGCCGATGACCCGCCGGCTGACCGGTCTCTTCCAGGAGCTGACGGCGCGCGAGGGCGTGCGGGTGGCGTGATTTTCTGTACCATGTCGTCGTGCCGCGGTATGACGTCGTAGTGCCCGCCCGGAACGAGGAGACGACCGTCGCGGAGGTGGTCCGGGCGGCGGCCGCGGCCCCCGGCGTCGGCACCGTCTTCGTCGTCGACGACGGTTCCTCCGACGGCACGGCCGAGGCGGCCCGAGCGGCCGGGGCGAGCGTGTTGACCGCCCGGCCGGCCGGGTCTGCCGCCGGCGACAAGGCGCGCGCTCTTGCCGCCGGGGTCGCCGCCTCGGAGGCCGAAGTCCTGGTCTTCTTCGACGCCGACATCCTGGGTTCCCGGCCCGGGCACTTCGAGGCGCTGGCCGCGCCGGTGCTCGCCGGGGAGGCCGCGCTCTCCTGCGGCATCGTCTCCTACGGCCGGCTTCGCGACCCGCTCTTCCTCCGGCTGCCGCCGATCACGGGGCTGCGGGCGGTGCGGCGCGAGGTCTTCGAGGCGATCCCCGACGAGAAGCGCAACGGCTTCCAGATCGAGATCATGGTCAACGAGGTGGTGGCGCGCCGGCGGCTGCCCGCCACGATCCGGGTGCTGCCGGGGCTGCGGCACCGCTCCAAGATCGAGAAGGCCGGCTGGCGCGCGGGGCTTCCCGCGCACCTGGCGATGACCCGCGACCTGCTGGCCTGCCTCCGCTTCGTGCCGCTCTGGACCTACGGCGCCTATCTCCAGAACCTCCGGGTCCTGCCCCCGGCGGGATGCGCGCAGCCCCTCCCCGCCGTGCTGCCGGAGCCGGCTCATCCGCCCGGGTAGGGCAGAGCGTATTCAAGGAATGACCGACCCGAGAAAGACCCTAGTCGCTTGCCTGCTCGCCCTGGCCATCCTGAGCGGGGCGCCGGCGGCGTCCGCCGCTCCGCCGGACTACTCGTCCTGGCAGTCTCTTCTCTCCAAGTACTACGACCCGGCCAAGGGGATGAATTACAAAGCGCTCAAGGCCAACGAGGCCAAGACCCTCGACGCGCTGCGCCGCCAGATGGCCCAGGTCGACGCCGGCTCGCTGCCGAAGCCCGACCAGCTGGCCTACTGGATCAACCTCTACAACATCTCGGTGGTCGACACCGTGGTCGACGGCTACCCCGTAAAGTCGATCCGCGACCTCTCGACCGATCCGATCGTGCGGCTGAACGTCTTCAAGAAAGCCACGATCGACACCCGCCAGGGCAAGATGTCGCTCGACGCCATCGAGAACGAGAAGATCCGCCCTGGCTTCAAGGACCCGCGCATCCACTTCGCGATCAACTGCGCCGCCCAGAGCTGCCCGCCGATCCGGCCGGAGCCGTACGTCGGCGCGCGGATCGACCAGCAGCTCGACGACCAGACGCGCAGGTTCCTGAATGGGCCGAACGGGGTGCGGCTGGAGCAGGACGGCGAGGAACTCGTCTTGCATACCACCAAGGTGATGGATTGGTTCTCCGACGACTTCAAGAGCTGGGGAGGCGGGCACAAGGCGTTCATCCGCAAATATGTGACGCCGGACAAGCAGAAGCGCATCGACGCCGCGAAGAAGGTGGAGATCCGGTACGACGATTACAGCTGGAAGCTGAACGACGCTTCGCGCTGATCGACTGCAGAAGGGAGCCGCATGATCGGCCAGCCGCAATCTCTCAAGAAGGCTTTTGAGCTCTTCCGGGACCCGGTGACGGCCGAGAAACGCAGGCTTCTCGCGGACCGCTGGTCGACGCTCGATCCGGAGATCCGCCTGCCCGGCCAGGGGCTGGGCCGGAAGGCGACCGGCTGCGGCGCGACGATCGGCATCCAGCCGCGCTGCGACTTCGCCTGTACCGGCTGCTATCTCGGCCACGAGGCGAATCGCATCCCCGCGATGTCGACGGCGGCGGTCCTGGCGCAGCTCGACGAGCTCCGCCGCCATCTCGGCCCCAAGAGCAACGTCCAGATCACCGACGGCGAGGTGACGCTGCGCCCGGTCGAGGAGCTGACGGAGATCCTCCGCTACGCCCGCTCGATCGGCATCGTCCCGATGGTCATGACCCACGGCGACACCCTGCGCCGGCAGCCGGGCCTGCTCGAACGGCTGATGGTCGAGGGGCAGCTTACCGAGATCTCGATCCACGTCGACATCACCCAGCGCGGCCGGGTGGGGTACCACGCCCCGAAGTCCGAGCTGGAGCTGATGCCGTTGCGCGACGAGTTCGCGACGATGGTGCGCGAGGCGCGGCGCCGGACCGGCAGGCCGTTGCGCGCCGCCACGACCTTGACGGTCACGAGCGACAACTTGCCGCAGATCGCCGACGTGGTGCGCTGGCTGATCCGCAACCGCGACGCCTTCAGCCTGGTCAGCTTCCAGCCGCTCGCCCAGGTCGGCAGGACGCGCAAGAAGCTCTCGGGGGTGGACGCCGCCGCCCTCTGGCGGGAGATCGGCAGGGCGACGGCCGACTTCGGCCTGGACCTCCCAGGCGCGGAGCCCATGCACTTTGGCCATCCCGAATGCACGCGTTTCGTGCCGGTGCTGGCGATCGAGCGGCCGGGCGAGGCGCCGCGCCTCCTCCAGTTCATCCGCGACCAACCCGAGGACGTCGCCGTGATGGAGGAGTTCTTCGAGCGCGGCCTGGGCGGTATCGCCTTCCGCGACGACCTGCCGGTCGAGGCGCTGGCGCGCGGCGCCGGCGTGCTCCGTTCGGCGCCGGGCTGGTTTTTCGGCCCGGTGCGCCGGTGGGCGGACGAGCGCCTGCGCCGCGAGATGGGCACGGGCCTGACGCGGCTCTTCTTCGACGCCCTGCGCGGCAAGGCGCGGGTGGACGGCCTTACACTGACCAGCCACCACTTCATGAGCCCGGAGGAGCTGGGCACCGAGGTAGGCAAGGCCCGTCTCGACGCCTGCGTCTTCCGTCTGCCCTACAAGGGGGAGATGGTGCCGATGTGCCGCATGAACGCGGCCGGGGTGCGCGAGAGCTTCTACGCCGAGATCATGGACCCGGCCTGTTGACCAGGGCGACGAAGCGCCGCCACAGCTCGTCCCGGTCGAAGCCCCGCACCACCTTCACCCGCCGCTCCCCCGCTCCGAATTCGAGCCAGACGTTCGGATGGACCCGCACCCGGGTCTCCTCGACGTCGATCCCCGCCGGGTCGATGGCGTAGAGCGCCGCCACCAGGTCGAAGGCCGGGAAGGTCGAAGACCACCGGAGGAGGCGCGAGCGCCGCAGCCAGCGGCGGGACCGGTCGCGGAGGAGCCCCCCGACAGGCCCGCGGAGCTGCGCCAGATCCGGCTTGCCCACCCCGAGCCGGCGGGCAACGTTCAAGGGGACGACAGTCAGCGGCAGGTCCGAAGCGAAGACGGCGCGGGTGGCGGGCCGGTCCTTGGTGAGGTTGAACTCGTGCGGCCACCAGGGAGGGAACCGCCCGGGCGAGGTGGAGTTGCCGCCGACCAGGACCACCTCGGAGACGGCGAGAGGCTGTTTCCGGATAAGCGCGGCGGCGACGTTGGAGAGGGGACCCAGGGCGAGAACCCGGAGAGGCCCGGGAGGCCATGGGGAACCTGCGCGGAAGTACGGTCCCGTGTACCCGCAGAGCGCCCCGAGCGCCCGGTTGTTGCGGTCCGCCCGCTCCTCGCTCGTATTGCCCGCCACGCTCGCCACCCCGGCGACCGGCAGGCCGCTCCTCAGGAGCGCCGCTACCGCCAAGCCGTCGTCCACGTCCCCCTTGGGAGAGCCCAGGGCGTTGTCGGTGTCGATGAGGAGCATGGTGAGTCCTCCGCCGGTATCTATAATGCCTGCCCATGGCATGGATCTATCTCATCATCGCCGGGCTGCTGGAGATCGTATGGGCGGTGAGCCTCAAGCGGACCGAAGGCTTCACGAAGCTGGGGCCGAGCCTCTTCACTCTCGCGGCCATGGTCGCCAGCTTCTACCTGCTGAGCCTCGCCCTGCGCACCCTGCCCACCGGCACCGGCTACGCGGTCTGGGTCGGCATCGGCGCCGCAGGCACGGCGCTCTTCGGCATCCTCTTCCTCAAGGAGCCGGCGACCGCCTTCCGGTTGATCTCCGTCGGGCTGATCCTGCTCGGGGTGGTCGGGCTGCGGATGGCGGAGTCCAGTTGACGACCTCTCTATAATCCCCCCCATGCCCACCAACCCCATCCACATCATCGGCGGCGGCCTGGCGGGGTCGGAGTGCGCGTGGCAGCTCGCCGAGCGGGGCCAATCCGTCGTGCTCCACGAGATGCGGCCGGTGCGGGCGACCCCGGCGCACAAGACGGGCGACCTGGCGGAGCTGGTGTGCAGCAACTCGCTGCGCAGCGACGACCCGTTCCATGCCGCCGGGCTGTTGAAGCGCGAGATGGAGGCCTATGGATCGCTGATCATCGGCACGGCCCGCGAGGCCGCGGTGCCGGCGGGAAGCGCTCTCGCGGTCGACCGCGACCGCTTCGCCGAGCGGGTCACCGCGGCGCTCGAGGCCCACCCCAAGATCGAGATCCGGCGCGAGGAGGTCACCGCGATCCCGGACGGCGACGTGGTGATCGGCACCGGCCCCCTGACCTCGGAGGCGATGTCGGCCCGGCTCCAGGAGGTCCTGGGGAGCGAGTACCTCTACTTCTACGACGCCATCGCCCCGATCGTCGAAGCCGACAGCCTCGACATGTCGAAGCTCTTCTGGCAATCGCGCTACGGCAAGGGGGAGGGCGAGGACTACCTCAACGCCCCCATGGACAAGGAGCAGTACCAGGCCTTCCACCAGGCGGTGCTCGACGCCGAGGTGCTGGTGCCGCACGAGTTCGAGAAGACGGTCTTCTTCGAGGGCTGCCTGCCGATCGAGGAGCTGGCGCGGCGCGGCCTCGACACCCTGCGCTATGGGCCGATGAAGCCGGTCGGCCTGAGGACCCCGGACGGCCGGCGGCCCTGGGCGGTGGTGCAGCTCCGGCAGGAGAACCTGGCGAAGAGCCAGCTCAACCTGGTGGGCTTCCAGTCGCGGATGAAGTGGGGCGAGCAGCAGCGCGTGCTGCGCATGATCCCCGGGCTCGAAGAGGCGAAGTTCGTCCGCTTCGGCCAGATCCACAGGAACACCTTCATCAACGCGCCGACCCACCTGGACCGCCTCTACCGGCTCAAGGCCGCCCCCCGCCTGCGCCTCGCCGGACAGATCACCGGCGTCGAGGGCTATCTGGAGTCGGCCGCCACAGGCCTCGCGATCGGGCTCTACTTGGCGCTCGAGCGGCAGGGGCGCGAGCCGGAGCCGTTCCCGGCCACCACCGCGCTCGGCGCGCTCGCCCGTCACCTCACCGAGTCCGACCCCAAGCACTTCCAGCCCGCCAACATCAACTACGGCCTGTTCACCGAGCTCGACGGCAAGGTGCGCAAGGGGGACCGGCGCGCCGCCTATGCCGAGCGGGCGCGGGTCGAGCTCGCGGGCTGGACGGAGCGCAACCTCCTGACGGCGGCGCTCGAAGCCCTGCTGGGCGTGCCGGCGATCTGATGCGCCAGCTCATCCACCGCTTCCTGGAGCACCTGCAGGACGAGCGCAACCTGTCGCCGCACACGATCCGGGCTTACGAGGGGGACCTCCTCCACTTCCTCCAGTTCCTCGCCCGCGACTTCCTTGGCCGTGAGCCGGACGCGGTCCGGCCGGAGGACGTCGACATGCTGGCGGTGCGCTCGTTCCTCGCCGCCCTCACCCGCGAAGAGCTCGGCAAGCGCAGCCAGGCGCGGGCGCTGTCGGCGGTGCGCAGCCTGTTCCGCTTCGCCTGCCGCGAAGGGACGCTCGACGCCAACCCGGCGCGCTCGGTGCGGACGCCCAAGGTCCCCAAGACCCTGCCGCGCCACCTGCGTCCCGGCGAGGTCGAGACCCTGATCGAGGCCCCCGCCGCGGGGGAGGGGCCGCTGGCGCTGCGCGACCGGGCGATCCTCGAGCTGCTCTACGCCACCGGCCTGCGCGTCAGCGAGCTGGTCGGCCTCGACTGGCGGGAGGTCGACCTGTCGGCGCGGGTGCTGCGGGTGATGGGCAAGGGGGGCAAGGAGCGCATGGTCCCCTTCGGCCGGCCGGCGGCGGACGCGCTGCGCGCCTGGCTCGACGCCTGGGAGGGCGTGCGCGGCGCGCATGGCAGGGATAGCGATGGAGGAGAGGAGGAGCCGGTGTTCCTGAACCACCTGGGCGGACGGCTGACCGACCGGTCGGTGCGCCGGGTGATCGACCACTGGGTCGAGGCGGCGGCGGTCGCCAAGGGGGTCCACCCCCACACGATGCGGCACACCTTCGCCACCCACCTGCTCGAAAACGGCGCCGACCTGCGGGCGATCCAGGAGCTGCTCGGCCACAGCTCGCTGTCGACCACCCAGAAGTACACCCATCTGGAGGTCGAACGGCTGCTCTCGGTCTACCGCGGAGCACATCCGCGGGCGCGCCGGGACGGCCGCTGATACAATCCCCGCCGCAATGGATACGTTCGCTTCCACAACCGTGATCCTGGTGCGCCGCGACGGCAAGGTGTGCATGGCCAGCGACGGCCAGGTCACGATGAACAACAGCACCATCGTCAAGAGCGGGGCGAAGAAGGTGCGGCGGGTCGGCAAAGGCAAGGTCCTGGTGGGCTTCGCCGGCGGCGGCGCCGACGGCCTGGCCCTCCTCACCCGGCTGGAAGAGAAGCTCGAGGAGTTCAACGGCAACCTGGAGCGGTCGGTGGTCGAGCTCGCCAAGGACTGGCGCACCGACCGCGCGATGCGGCAGCTGCAGGCGGTCATCCTGGTCACCGACCGGGACAAGAGCTTTTTCGTCTCGGGCGCCGGCGAGCTGCTGCAGCCGGATGACGAGGACGGCGTCATCGCCATCGGCTCGGGTTCGAACTTCGCCCTGTCCGCCGCCCGGGCCTTGATGCGCCACACGTCGCTCTCCGCCGCCGAGATCGCGCGGGAGTCGATGAAGATCGCGAACGAGATCTGCGTCTTCACCAACGACCGCCTGACCCTTGAGGAACTCTGATTCGATGTCGATCCAGCTCTCCGGGGAGGTCCAGAGCCTCCCTTCGCTCGACAATATGACCCCGCGGCAGATCGTCGCGGAGCTCGACAAGTACGTGGTCGGCCAGAGGATGGCCAAACGCGCCGTGGCGATCGCGCTGCGCAACCGCTGGCGGCGCCAGCAGCTGCCGCCCGACATCGCCGACGAGATCGCGCCCAAGAACATCCTGATGATCGGCCCGACCGGCGTCGGCAAGACCGAGATCGCCCGCCGGCTGGCCCGCCTCGCCAAAGCGCCCTTCCTCAAGGTCGAGGCCAGCAAGTTCACCGAGGTGGGCTACGTCGGCCGCGACGTCGAGTCGATGATCCGCGACCTGGTCGAGATCGCCGTCACCATGGTCAAGGAGGAGAAGCGGGAGGCGGTGCGCGAGGCCGCCGCGGCGCAGGCCGAGGACCGCCTGCTGCAGCTCCTGCTGCCGCCGCGGCCGGTCAGCAGCTACCTGCGCAGCGAGCCGGATGACGAGGACGACCTTGCCGCCACCCGCGAGAAGCTGCGCGAGAAGCTGCGCGCCGGCGCCCTCGACCACCGGCGGGTCGAGATCGAGGTCGACGAGGCCGCCTACCCGAGCCTGGAGATGTTCACGCCCCAGGGGGTCGAGGAGGTCGGCCTCAACATCAAGGACATGCTCCCCGGCCTCTTCGGCCGCAAGAAGCGGCAGCAGGTCACGGTCGCCGAAGCGCGCGAGATCCTGCAGCAGCAGGAGGCCGAAAAGCTGATCGACCGCGCGCAGGTGGCCCGCGAGGCGCGCCATCGGGTCGAGCAGGGGGGCATGATCTTCCTCGACGAGATCGACAAGGTCGCCGGCCGCGAAGGCAGCCGAGGCCCCGACGTGTCGCGCGAAGGCGTGCAGCGCGACCTGCTGCCGATCGTCGAGGGGACCAACGTCACCACCAAGTACGGCACGGTCAAGACCGACCACATCCTGTTCATCGCCGCCGGCGCCTTCCACGTCAGCAAGCCCTCGGACCTCATCCCGGAGCTCCAGGGGCGCTTCCCCATCCGGGTGGAGCTCGACGCTCTGACCGAGCAGGACTTCGTGCGCATCCTGACCGAGCCCGAGACGGCGCTGACCAAGCAGTACTCCGCCCTGCTCTCGACCGAAGGGGTGCAGTTGGAGTTCACGACCGACGCCGTCGCCGAGATCGCGCGCCTGGCGGTCGAGGTCAACGCCACCACCGAGAACATCGGCGCCCGCCGCCTCTCCACGTTGATGGAGCGCCTCCTCGACGAGGTCTCCTTCGACGCTCCCGACATGGCGGGCGTCGAGCTCAAGGTGGACGGCGAGTACGTCCGCCGGACGCTCGCCGGCATCGTCAAGGACCAGGACCTGTCCCGGTATGTGCTCTGAGACCAGAAGGCGGTTCGCGAAGAAGACTGCCTTTCTGGTCCTCGCCCTGGCCGCCGGCTCCCTGGGGCTCCTCGGCTGCGGCAAACAGGGCGACCCCTCGCCGCCGTTGCGCGACGTGCCCGCCCCGACGCGCGACCTCGCGGTGCGCCAGCAGGGCGACCGCATCGTCCTCGACTTCGCCTTTCCGAACCTGACGCCGGCGGGGACCACCCTCGGCGGGCTGACCGGGGTGGAGATCCTGGGGCTCTCCCGGGAGGCGCCGGCCCAGGGCAAACCCGCCCCGCTCCAGCCGCGGGAGCTCGCGGCGGCCTCGGGCGTCCAGCTGCGGCTGGAAGCCGCCGACATCGCGCCGGCCACGATCGGCGACCGCCTGGTCGTCGCCCTGCCGCCGCTCGCGGACCCACTGCCACAACCGCCGCAGGCCCGGTACTACGCCGTCCGCACGTTCGGCCCCGAAGGCGACCGCTCGGAGATCTCGAACGTGGTCGCGATCGTGCCCAAGGCGCCGCTGGCGGCGCTGGAGCGGATCACCGTCGCGCCGGTCGGGGACGGGGTGCGGATCGAGTGGGCCGGGAGGGAGGGGGCGGCGGGGTACAACGTCTACCGCCGCGGCGCCCAGGAGCGCGGCTACAGACAGCCGCTCCATGCGGCGGGGGCCGAGGCGACCTCGTATGTCGACGCCAGCCCGGTCTTCGGCCAGAGCTACATCTATACCGTCACAGCCGTGGCCGAGCGCGACCCGTTGATCGAGAGCGCGGTCGGCAGCGAGCACGAGGTGCGCTACCAGGACCGCTTCCCGCCGCCGCCGCCGGAAGACCTCGTGGCCCTGGCCGAAGGCGGCCAGGTACGATTGATCTGGCGGCCGGCCGAGGGCGAGGACGCGGCGGGCTATCTCGTCTACCGCCGCGAGCAGGACGGCGAATTCCGGCGCATCACCGAGCGGCCGGTCCAGCAGACCGAGTACCAGGACGCGGGAGTCGCCGCCGGCCGGGTCTACTACTACCGGGTGACGGCGGTGGACGCGCTCGGCAACGAGAGCGCTCCAGGGAACGAAGTGGTCGCCCGTCTGCGATGACCATGATGACCGGCTTCTTCAAGGTGTCCGGCGGCGGCAACGACTTCCTGGCGCTGGCCGAGCCCGCCGCGACCCCTCCGGCCGAAGAGATCCGGGCCTGGTGCAGCCGCGGCGTCTCGCTCGGCGCGGACGGCCTGTTCGTCCTGCGCCGCGTTGTCGGAGCGGTGGGAGCAGGGGAAGCGGTGGACATGGACTACTTCAACTCCGACGGCCTGCCCGCCGACCTCTGTCTGAACGGCACCCGCTGCGCCGCGCAGCTCGCGTTCCAGCTCGGCTGGGCCGACGGCGGCATCGGCACTCTTGAGATCCGGACCGGCGCCGGTCCCGTCCGGGCCCGCCGGCTCGACGACCACCGCGTCCTGGTGGAGGTGCCGGCGCCGGAGACGCCGCGGGAGCTGACGGTCGAGGTGGACGGCGCGCCGGTCTCCGGCTGGGCTCTCACCGTCGGCGTCCCCCACTTCGTGCTGCTCTGGCCGGAGATGGAGAGCGCCCCGGTGGCCGGGCTGGGGCGGCCGATCCGGTATCACGACGCCTTCGGCGCGCCTGGCACCAACGTCAACTTCGTCCGTTTCCCGGAGAGGCGGCGGATGGAGATCCGGACCTATGAACGGGGCGTGGAAGGCGAGACCCTGGCCTGCGGCACCGGCGTGCTGGCGGGGGCCGCGGTCGGCCTGGCGCTCGGGCGGGCGGAGCTGCCCCTCCAGACGCTCACCCGGAGCGGCTTCATTCTTGCTGTCGAAGAGACTCCACAGGGCGGTCGCTGGTCGCTGGCCGGGGACGCCCGTGTCGTCGCGCGCGGTGAGCTGTTCCCCGGGGCCACCCTGGCCCCCGCCGCTCCAGACTGGGACCTGGCGAGAGAGGAAGGTCGACGATGAGCGCCCGCACAGCCCCACCCCGTGTCGCCGCGGTCGTGCCGGCGTACAACGAGCAGGAGACCCTGGCCGCCGTCCTGACCGTCCTCAAGGCCACCCCCCTGATCCAGGAGACCCTGGTCGTCTCGGACGGCTCGACCGACGACACGGTCGGGATCGCCCGCTCCATGGGTCTGCGGACCATCCACCTGCGCACCAACCACGGCAAGGGGATGGCCATGTCGGTCGGCGTGGCGCATACGGACGCCGACATCCTGGTCTTCGTCGACGGCGACATCCTGAACCTCTCCGACTCGATGATGACGCGGCTGATCGAGCCGGTGGTCTCCGGCCGGTCGGGCATGAACGTCGGCGTGCGTCACCGGGGGGACCTGATCGACGCCGTCCACCGCAGGACCGGGCCGCTGCTGTCCGGGATCCGTTGCCTGCGGCGGGAGGTCTTCGAGGCGGTCCCCGAAAGCCACATTGAGGGGTTCGCCATCGAGACCGGCCTGAACTGGGCCTGCCGGCAGCTCGGCCTCCCCGTCACCACCACGGTGCTGCACGGCCTCAAGCACCTGGTCAAGGAGAAGAAGCGCGGCCTCTGGCGCGGCATGGCCGCCCGCTTCCACATGTTCGGGACGGTCTTCTCCGCCTGGATGAACCTGCAGGTGAAGCCGCCCGCCCTCCGCCAGGAGGCCCTGCCCCTCCAGCCCGAGCTCGAGTACATCAACTTCTGAGGCAAGCATGGCCCGGCGCGAGTTCCCCCCGGTGGACGAGCAGATGGAAGTATTGCGGCGCGGCGCCGTCGACCTGGTCGACGAGGCGCAGCTCCGCGCCAAGCTCGAACGGTCGCGGAAGACCGGCGAGCCGCTGACCGTCAAGGCCGGCTTCGACCCCTCCTCGCCGGACCTCCACCTCGGCCACACCGTGCTGCTCCAGAAGATGCGGCAGTTCCAGCGGCTCGGCCACCGGGTGGTCTTCCTGATCGGCGACTTCACGGCCCGCATCGGCGACCCGACCGGCAAGAAGGCGGCCCGCCCCCAGCTCGGCGAGGAGGAGGTGCAGGCCAACTCGCGCACCTACCAGCGCCAGGTCTTCCGCGTGCTCGACGAGCGGGAGACCGTGGTCGACTACAACGACCGCTGGCTCGGGCAGCTCGGCTCGCACGGCCTCATCCGCCTCGCGGGCCGGTACACGCTGGCGCGCATGATGGAGCGCGAGGACTTCCGCACCCGCTTCCAGGAGAACCGGCCGATCCACCTCCACGAGCTGCTCTATCCGCTTGCCCAGGGCTACGACTCGGTCGTGCTCAAGGCCGACGTCGAGCTCGGCGGCCACGACCAGATCTTCAACCTGCTGGTCGGGCGCGACCTCATGAAGGAGGAGGGGCTCGAGCCGCAGGTCGTCCTCACCGTGCCGCTCCTGGTCGGGACCGACGGCAGCGAGAAGATGTCGAAAAGCCTCGGCAACGCCATCGCCGTCGAGGACCCGCCGGGCGAGGTCTACGGCAAGACCATGTCGATCCCCGACTCGCTGATGTGGGACTGGTACCTGCTGCTCACCGACCTCCCGGAGGGCGAGATCGCCACACGGCGGTCCCGGGCCGAGGCGGGAGAGCTGCACCCCAAGGCGGTCAAGCAGGAGCTGGCGCGCCGTCTGGTCGCCGCCTATCACGGCGAGGAGGCGGCGCGGCAGGCGGAGGCGGAGTTTGAGAGCGTCTTCTCGAAAGGCGGCGTGCCGGACGAGGTGACGGAGAAGGAACTCTCCGGCTCCTGGACCCTCGTCAAGCTGCTCCCGGCCGCCGAGCTCGCGCCGAGCAACGCCGAAGCCCGCCGTCTCATCCAGCAGGGCGCCGTCGCGATCGACGGCGAACGGGCCGGCGATCCCTTTCTCGAGCTCTCCCCCCGGCCGGAGCCCTACCTCTTCAAGGTCGGCAAGCGCCGCTTCGCCCGCGTCCGGCTTCTCCTCTGAGCCTCTGAGCGGATATAAAAAGGACCGCCCGGTAACCCCCGAGCGGTCGTCAAGAGGAGGGACGCGTGGTACCGCACGCGCACGGTTGAGCGATCGACGCCTGACGGCGCCTACCGCCCCCACTTCCAGTCGTAACACTACTTTTACGCCACTGTCAATAGTCGCGCTGCTCCTAGCGGTGCTAGTCGCGGTGCTCCTATTGATCCTTGGCTAGAAGCCGTACTACTATTCCTCAAGATGAGAAAAGGGCCTCTAACTCTCGTGCGCGATCTCCCAGGGGCGGCTCCGGCCGAATTATCATCCCACGACCGCATCCTGAATGCGGCACGTACCCTTTTCGCCTCCCTGGGATACGAAAACACTACCACGTCCGCGATCGCGCGCAACGCCGGAACCAGCGAATCGCAGCTCATCAAGCACTTCGGCAGCAAGGAAGGCCTGCTGGAGGCGATCTTCGATCACGGCTGGCAGCGCATGGGACAGGGGATCCGGCAGGCGCTCGAGCACTACGAGGAGCCGATCGACAAGCTCAAGGCGCTGACCGAGCTGATGATCAGCGCCCTGGAGAACGACAAGGAGCTGCGGACGCTGATGCTCCTCGAAGGGCGGCGCATCCGCCGGCACGGCCAGATGGTGGTCATGACCAAGGGCTTCCTCCAGGTCGTGGGGGCGATCGACAGCGTGCTCAAGATGATGCGCGAGCGCGGGCAGCTGCGGCAGGACCTCGAGATCGAGGCGATCCGCTCGGCCCTGATCGGCGCCTTCGAGGGGTTGCTGCGCGACCACATGCTCGCCGAGCGCGTCAACTTCCCCGCCCGTTACAGCCCGGCCGACATCCGCGCCACGTACCGCGCCATCCTGCTCTGCTTCCTGACGCCGCAAGCCTGATCTCTCGTCCAGCGCGGGGCTGGGCCGCGTATCATGCGTCCATGCTTCCCCTCGTGCTCGGCTTGCTCTTCGGAGCGGTGACCGCCGCTCCGTCTGTTACCCAACCGCTCCGCCTGGCAGGCCAGGTCTTCGGCGCCCAGGCGGAGATCGAGGTCCGCGACCTGCCCAAGGAGGCCGCGCGGACCGCCATTGAGGCGGCCTTCCAGGAGATGGCCGAGGTCGAGCGGCTGCTCGCGCCGGATGTCCCAGCCGGGGGGCTGACCCTCCTCAACGCCGCCGCCGGCCAGGGTCCACGGCCGGTGGAGCCGCGCCTGCTCGCCGCGCTCACGCGCGCCCTCGACTTCTGCTTGTGGTCGGAAGGCGCGTATGGGCCGCTCGGCCGCGACCTCAACGCCCTGTGGAGGTTGCGCTCGGGGGGAGTCCCAGCGCCGCCCGCGCCGGAGCGGCTCGGCGCGGCATCGGCCCTCACCGCGTGCGCCAGGCTGCGCCTGGATCCGCAGAAGGGCACGGCCGAGTTGGCGGAGGGCAGCGGACTCGACCTCTGGGGCTTTGCGGAGGGCTTCGCGGTGGACCGTGCCGTCGAGATCCTCCGCGGGCAGGGGGTCAAGAACGCCCTGGTCACGGCCGGGATGGTCCGCCGCGGGCTCGGCCCCGGCCCCTCTGGAAAGGGCTGGCCGGTCCAGCTTCCGGCCTCTTTGGACGGGTCGACCGACCGGATCTTCCTGCGCGACCGGGCCTTTGCCCTGGCCTCCGGCGCGGAACGCCCGCTGCTCTTCGTGAACCAGCGTACCGGGCAGCCGGCTTCGGGGGTGACCTCCATCCTGACGCTGACCGAGCTGGCGGTCGACGCCCAGGCCTTGGCGGTGACCCTGGCCATTCTCGGCCCGCGCGAGGGCCGTCTGCGCCTGGGCTCGCTCCGGCCGCAGCCGTCGGTGCTCTGGATGATGGGGACCGGCTCAGGAGAGCCGCTGATCGTGGGCCACCACTGGTCCGAGGTCACCCGCCCCCACTAGACGCCGGCGCCGCCACCAGCCCCGCACCGTCGCGACCTGGTGCACCAGGTATCCGAGCAACCACAACGCCGAGGTGACGATGTGGACGGCGATCCATGCCTTGCGCCAAGCCTCCCCCGTCGCCGTCTGGATGAGATAGCCGGAGACCACCATCGGCACCAGGGTGAGGACCAGCGAGACGCCGCTCCAGCGCCGCTTGCGCACGCCGCGCCGCCAGTGACTCCAGACATGCCGCTGCCAGATGATGCCGACGCCGAAGACCAGCAGTGGCGCGACCAGGATGTGGAGGTGCTGGGCCTGCGGCTGGAGGGGATGGTTGACCACCGCGTACGGGTCCGACGGCCGCACCAGGTAGATCATCCAGGCGTACACCAGGCCGGTGCCGGAGACCAGGATCGTCGAGAGGTGGATCAGCAGCGACTCGAAGCGGCTCACGCTCTGCCCCCGATCACGCGGTGGAGGGCGAGCACGCGGCGGACCGCGGCGGCCGTGGCCCGCGCCGTGAGCGTGGCGCCGGTCACCGGCCGGATCCCGCGTTTGAGCTGGAGGTCGCGGTCCAGGCCGCGGCCCCGGAACTGCTCGTACCAGATGCCCCGGGGGAGGTAGTCCTCCGGCTCGCGGAAGGAGACGACCTCGACCCGCGAGACCTTCCCCTCGGGGTCGACGACGACCATCAACGTCTCGGGCAGCGTCCGGACCCGGTGGGTGTCGAAGTAGGCGGTGCCGGCGCCCTGGCCGTTGCGCCGCGCCTGGTAGTAGGTCACCAGGGCGGTCGGCACCTCGACGCCGGCGAGCTCACGGGCCTGCCGGAGCTGCGCGGCGGTGAGATAGGCGGTGCGCCGGGCGACTTCGCAGCCCGGGAAGGCAAGGCGCACCGCCTCCTCCACGGTCAGGAAGACCTTGGCAGAGGCGGGGGCCGCGCTGCCTGCAGCCAGCGCGGCCATCGCCCACAAAAGGACGACGGCCACGGCGGGACGCCGGCTCCTAGAAGATGTAGCCCAGCAAGACATTGACCTGGTTCAGACCCGTTCCCGCCTCGTTGTCGTAGTCCTGGTAATCCGCTTTGACGATGACTTGGTCGATCGGCTGATAGGCGAAGCCGAGCGTCAGGCTCTCGACGTCGTTGGCGGGGTTGGCGCGGAAGCCCGCGGGTACCTCGTCCTGGGTGTCGTACTGCTCCCAACGCACATAAGGAGTGAGTGCCTGCTCTCCGCCCCGCGTGGACAGGACGTCGTAACCGAGCTGTACGTAGTGGCCCGCGAGCCTCTCGCCCACCGACTGCGAGCCGGTCAGGCTCAAGGCACGGTTCAGCTCGGCCACGTCGTCCAGCTCGCCCTGGACCGCCATGGCGCGGAGCTCGAGACCCCGCCACCGCCACTCCAGGTGTCCCTCGAGGAGGGTCGTCCCGACGCCGATGTCCTCGCCGGCTGCCGTCTTCAGATCCTGGCCGGAGCCGCCGATATAAGCCGAGCCGCCGACCAGCAGGCCGGGGACGCCCGTGAAGTCGAGCCGGCCGACCCAGCCGAAGTCCTCGGCGAGGGCCTGTCTGCCCCTCTGCCTTCCGCCCCGCAGGCCACCGGAGGTGAAACCGGCGCCGCGCAGGCCGTTGACCACATAGGTGCGGTAGGTGAGCGGCCCGACCTCGCCGAACAGGCCGAAGCCGTTCTCGCGCCAGGTGGTCGGCAGGATGACGCGCTCGATGTCCGGCCGGGTGGCGCCCAAGAAGACGGTGGGCTCGTGCAGCTCGTTGAGGAACCCCATCGGCACCAGCAGCAGGCCGCCTCGGAGGTTGACCTCGGGACGCCAGAGATAGTCGATGTAGGCGAACTCGACCCACACCTCGCCGGCGCCCGCGTGCTCGTACTCGATCTCGGTGTTGAGCAGCCAGCGGTCGCTCCACTTGTAGCCGAAGTAGACGACGGCGCGCAGGAGGTCGAACTGGTCGCTGCGGTTGGCGGCGACGCCGTCGTCGCGGTCCTCGTCGAAATGCTGGTAGATCACCTCGCCGTAGCCGCCGATCGACAGGCCGCGCTCGGTGCGGTAGACCTTGGACGCCGCCGGCCCGAGGCCGAACTCGCTCTCATCGGCCACGGCCGCCGCCTCGCCGATCCGCAGCCGCTCGAGCTCGGCCGCCAGCACCTCGATCCGCCGCTCCAGCTCGGCGAGCCGGCCGGCCTCTCCTTCAGCCGCTCCCCCCTGGAGCGACTCGACCTCCGCCCTGAGCTCGGCGACCTGCCGCTCCAGCTCACGCACCCGGTCGTCGCCCGACTGGGCGCCCGCGGCCGGGACCAGCCCCAACGTCAAGACGAGCGCCAGGAACAGGGCACAACGTCTGCCTCCGGACAGTGACAAAGCCATGTATAGTCTCCTCTTGGACATGCGCGGTGTTGACGCACCACGCGGGTCTGGAGGAGCGGTGGGCGGAAAACCGGTTCCCGCCGTCGCCCACCGCTCCCGTTAATCCTCACGCACCAAAAACGACGCGAATCCCTCGGCTCAGCGGTTCGATCCTCCCCCGCAGGCCCGGGGTCGCCAGCGCCTCCAGCCCCTCCCCCGCGTCCTGAAGCGGACGGAGCACCAGCACCTCGACGCCCGGGTGCCCCGCCGCCCAGGCGAGGGCGGCCTCGGGACCCATCACATAGAGCCCGGTCGACAGGCAGTCGGCGCGGAGCGGGTCCGCGGTCCAGACGGTGACGCTGCCGAAGTCGGGGGCCGGCTCCCCGGTGCGCGGGTCGAGGATGTGGCCGAGGCGCCGACCCTCGACGGTGATCCCGCGCTCGCTGTTGCCCGAGGTCGAGACCGAGGAGATCGGGCCCGCAGGGATCGACAGCGCCACCACCGGGCGGTCGCGCCGCCGCGGGTCGGCGACCTCGACCCTCCATTCGTCCCCTTGGCCGTGCGCTCCCGCGCCCAGCACCGCGACCTGCCCCCCGAAATCGAGCGAGGCGCCGGCGACGCCCGGGACCTCCGCCAGCGCCTTGATGGCGTCGGCGAGGCCCGCCCCCTTGCCGAACCCGCCCTCTTCGATCGCGAGGTCCGGCCGCTCGCGTACCGCCGCCGGACCCGGCTCCAGCCGCAGTCCTTCCATGCCGCTCGCTTCCAGCGCCGCGTGGCGCTCGGCCTCGCTCGGGATCCGCCCCCCCTGCCGCAATCCCCAGGCCGCGATCAGGGGCGCGATCGACGGGTCGAACGCGCCCGCCGTCTCCTCCCAGCAGCGCCGCGCCATGCCGAGGTCCGCGGCGAGCGCCGGCGAGAGCGGCTGCGGCCGGCCGGCCGGGGCACGGTTGAGACGCGCCAGCTCGGTATCATCCCGCCAAGTCGACAGCCGCGCCTCCGCCGCCTCCAGGGCGGCGACCGCCCGCTCGCTGGCCTCCAGCGCCCGTTCCCGGTCGACGGCCGTGATCGCGAGGTCGAGCGAGGTCCCCATCAGCATCACCCGGCGCTCCAGCCAGACCTCGCGCTCCGCCGGCGCAGAGGACGCGCAAGCCGCCAGGACGGCCAGGGACGCCCAGAGCACGGGAGCGAGACGCCGGGGCGGCCTCATGCGGCGCTCTGCCCGGCGCACCGGTTGCACAGACCGGTGATCTGCAAGCTGTGGTAGGAAGGAGCGAAGCCGTGCGCCCGGCAGATCTCCGCCTGGAGCGCCACGATCCCGGGGCTCACGAACTCGACGACCCGCCCGCACCCGGTGCAGACGAGGTGATCGTGCTGCTGGCCGCCGTGGACGTGCTCATAGAGGAATCGGTTCCGCCCCAGGCGTTGTTTTCGGACCAGGCCGCACTCGACCAGCAGGTCGAGGTTGCGGTAGACCGTGGCCCGGGAGATCTTGAGGGCGCGTCCCTTCATGGCGGCCAGAAGCTCTTCCGCGTCGATGTGCTGGTGCTGGGAGAAGATCTCGTCGAAGAGCGTCAGGCGCTCTCCGGTGACCCGCTGCCCCCGGCCGCGCAGGAACTGGAGGAACTTCTCTTTCTCGCGAGCGTCTGCCATGAATCATCTATTGAGATTTAGTCTCAAATGAGACGATCCATTCTGGACTGCTGCGGTCCTGTTTGTCAACCGGGCGCCGGACGGCTCTCTATCCTTCGGTATGGAACCTGCATCAACGCAGCAACGAGAGACAGAGAGAGCCTAAAAGGAGTAAGGTCGTCGCATGTCAGTATCGCAGCAGAAGAGAGAGGCGGTCCTGGAAGAGGAGCCACCGAGTCCCACCGAGCGGGTCGGCCTGCCGATGCGGATCGACCTGGAGCCGCGCCGCCCGCTGCCGCTCTGGGTCCGGGTCACCGTCTTCGTGCTCGGCTGGGTCCTGATCCTGATCGGTGTGGCGGGCCTCGTCCTGCCAGGCATCCAGGGCATCGCCACCATCATCCTCGGGGCGGCCCTGCTGTCCCTCGACAACCAGCTCATCTACCGCGGCCTGCGCCGCTCCTTGAGCCGCTGGCCGAAGGTCTGGCACATGATCGAGCGGTTCCGCGCCAAAGCCCACGACAAGATCCACCGGCTGGTCCACCGGGGCCGGTAACTTCCACAAAATAGGCATTAGGAATGTAGGGGAGGGGTTTTACCCCCTCCCGGGCGGGGACAAGCCCCGCCCCTACATTCCATGACGTGCCTACCGCCGATCGATCGGCAGGAACGGCCGCTGGGTGGGGCCGGTGTAGATCTGGCGCGGGCGGTTGATGCGGGTCGTGGAGTCGTTGCGCATCTCGAGCCAGTGGGCGATCCAGCCGGGCATGCGGCCGATCGCGAACATCACCGTGAACATGTCGGTCGGGATGCCCATGGCCCGGTAGATGATGCCGCTGTAGAAGTCGACGTTCGGGTAGAGCTTGCGCTCGATGAAGAACTCGTCGTTGAGCGCGACCTCCTCGAGCGACTTGGCGATTTCGAGCAGCGGGTCCTGGACCCCCAGTTCGGCGAGCACCTCGTCGGCGGTGTCCTTGAGGATGCGGGCGCGTGGATCGAAGTTCTTGTAGACCCGGTGGCCGAAGCCCATCAGGCGGAAACCCGAGCTCTTGTCCTTGGCCATCTCGACGAACTTCTTGTAGTCGCCGCCGTCGTCGCGGATGCGCTCCAGCATCTCGATGACCTTCTGGTTGGCGCCGCCGTGGAGCGGGCCCCAGAGGGCACAGATGCCGGCCGCGATCGAGGCGAAGAGGTTCGCCTGGCTGCTGCCCACCATGCGCACCGTCGAGGTGCTGCAGTTCTGCTCGTGGTCGGCGTGCAGGATGAGCAGCAGGTTGAGCGCCCGGTCGAGCACCGGCCGGACCGGGTAGGGCTCGGCCGGCACGGCGAACATCATGTGCAGGAAGTTCGAGACGTAGGACAGGTCGTTGCGCGGATAGATGTACGGCTGGCCGATGTTCCTCTTGTAGGAGAAGGCGGCCATCGTGGTCACCTTGCCGAGCAGCCGGACGATGTTGACCTCGGTATCGTCCTGGCCGCCTCTTTCGGGGTAGTAGGTGGACAGCGCCGCGGTCATCGCGGCCAGCGCGGCCATGGGATGGAAGCCGTGCGGGAAGCCGTCGAGGACCTTCTTCATGTCCTCGTGGAGCAGGGTGCGGCGCGTCAGCCGTCCCTGGAACTCGTCGAGCTCCTGCCGGCTCGGCAGGTGGCCGTAGATCAGCAGATAGCAGATCTCTGTGAACTCGGCTTTGCCGGCGATCTCTTCGATCGGGTAGCCGCGGTAGCGCAGGATGCCCTTCTCGCCGTCGATGAAGGTGACGGCGCTCTCGCAGGCGCCGGTGTTGCCGTAGCCGGGGTCGAGCGTGATCGCGCCGGACTTCGACCGGAGTTGCGAGATGTCGATCCCCGTCTCGTTTTCCGAACCGATCACGACAGGCAGCTCATACTCCTTGCCGTCCAGGCTCAGCCTGGCCGGGCTCGGGGCGGTGGCCACCGCGGGCGCTTCTTCCACTAAGTCTTTGGTCTGCTGGGACATCGAGGTCTCCTGGGCGGCGGTCACGGCCCTCGGTCGAGGGCCGGACCCCGGGAGGGATTCTATCCTCCGGTTGCGCGCAGGCGCAAGGAAACTACAGCTCGCGCAATGCCGTGGCGACCGGCATGCGCGCCGCCCGGATGGCCGGGAAGAGGCCGCCGATCAGACCGACCAGCAGGGAGCACAAGGTACCCAGGATGAGCAGGCGCGGAGTCACCTGGAAGGCGAAGGCCACCTGGCTGAAGCTCGACCAGTTCATGGTCGCCGCCCGGTAGCCGTTGAAGGCGAAGTAGGCCGCCGCGGCGCCGATCGCTCCCCCCAGGAGGGAAAGGAACAGCGACTCGGCGAGGACCGACAGGACCACCGGGCCGCCGCCGAAGCCCAGGGCGCGCAACGTCGCGATCTCGCGGGTCCGTGAGGCCACCGCCGTGTACATGGTGTTGAGCGCCCCGAACACGGCGCCGAACGCCATCAGGACGGCGATCAGCGTGCCGAGGCCGGTGATGATGCTGTAGAGGATCTGCGACTGGTCGGCGTAGTAATCGGTCTCGCGCACCACTTTGACGTCGAGCCGCGGGTCGGTGGTCAGGGCGTCCTTGAAGCGGTCGAACGCCTGCGGCGACTCCAGCTTGGCGTAGACCGACTGGAAGGTGCTGCCGCGCCGGTAGGCGGGTTGGAGCACGGCCGCGTCGCACCAGATCTCGGACTCGGGCAGCCCGCCGCCGGCGGTGAAGATGCCGACCACCCGCCACTCGCTCTCCCCCCAGCGCAGCCGCGCGCCGAGGTCGAGGCCGGCGAACTCCGCCGCCGCCGACTTGCCGACGATGACCTCGTTGCTGCCCGGCCGGAAGACGCGTCCCTCGACGATCTCGACCTCGTCGCGGACCGCGAACGCCGCCGATTGGACGCCGCGCAACGGGACGTTGGCGTCCGTCCCGGTCGAGCGCTTGGGCACGTCGACGATCACGAACAGCTCGGAGGAGGCGACCGGACCGGCCCCGGCGCGCACCACGCCGGGGGCTTCGGCGATGATCCGGGTCTCGTCGCGGCCGAGGCCGCTCATCATCTCGCTGTCGCAGCCGCTGCGCAGCACCAGCGCCGTGTCGGGCGAGCCCGAGGCGGTCATGGCGTGCTTGAACCCCTCGGCGATCGACAGCACCGCCACGAAGACGGCGACCACGCCGGCGACGCCGAAAACCGCCGCCGCCGAAGCCCCCTTCCGCTGCCCCAGGGTACGCAGGTTGAGCGCGGTCACCGCCGCCACTTGCGAGAGCCAGTTGAACATGGTCAGACCCTCCGCAGCGCGTCGACGATGCGCAGGCGCATCGCCTGCGTCGCCGGCAGGAAGCCGGTCACGAGACCCAGCACGACGGTGAGGACGATCCCCAGCGTCAGGTCCCGCCCCGGCAGGTAGAAGACCGGCAGCGCCCCGTTGGTCGGATCGCCCGCCTGGATCGCCAGCCAGGCGAAGCCGAGCCCGAGGAGGCCGCCGAGCACCGAGATGACGCAGGCCTCGAGCAGCACCATCGCCAGCACCTGGCCGCGCGTGAAGCCGAGCGTCTTGAGAACCGCCAGCTCGCCCGTGCGCTCGCGCACCGACTGCGCCATGGTGTTGCCCGCCACCAGCAGGATGGTGAAGAAGACCGCCGACAGCACCGCGGTGATGATCCGGCCGATGTCGCCGATCTGGTTGGCGAACGACTGGGCGAAGGCCTTTTCGGTCTGCGTCTTGGTCTCGGCCGGAGAGTTGGCGAACAGGGTGTCGATCCGCTCGGCGATCTCGCCGGAGCGGGCCGGGTCGGCGATCCGGATGATGTACCAGCCGACCCAGCCGATGTCGCCCGCCGAGGCCTCCTTCAGATAGTCGTAGTGGAAGAAGAAGTTGGACGTGTCGGTCCCCTTCTTCTCTCCCTCGTAGATGCCCGACAGGTTGAACTCCCAGGCGCGCGAGCCGTCCTTGCGGCGGTAGATCGTCGCCTGGATCGGGATGCGGTCGCCCACCTTCCAGCCGAAGCGGTCGGCGGTGACGCGGCCGACGATGGCGCCGGTGCGATCGGCGAGCCAGGCCTTCTTCTGCTCCTCGGGCAGGACGAACTCGGGGTAGAGGTCGAGGAAGGTGTCGGTCTCGACCGCCATCTGGCCGAAGAAGTTCTTCGGGTCCTGGTAGATGCCGCCGAACCAGCTCTGGAAGGAGACCGCCTCGATGCCGGGCATCGCCGCGATGCGCTCGCGGTAGGAGATCGGCAGCGGCTGGATGATCGACACCTTGTGCACCACCAGCAACCGGTCGACGCCGACCACGTCGACGCCCATGCTGAACGCCTTGCGGATGGCCGCCAGGTAGCCGAAAAGGACAAAGGCGACCAGGATCGACAGCAGCGTGAAGAAGGTCCGCACCTTCTTGCGCTTGAGGTTGCTCCAGACCAGGGGAAGGAATTTCATGCCGCCACCGCCTCCACGAGGTTCCCCTTGTCGAGGTGGAGCGTGCGCCGGGCGCGCGCCGCCGCCTGGGGGTCGTGGGTGACCATGATGATGGTCTTGCCGTGGTCGCGGTTCAGCGCCTGGAGCAGGTCCAGGATCTCGTCGCCCGACTTGCGGTCGAGGTCGCCGGTGGGCTCGTCGCACAGCAGCAGGGTCGGGTCGGTGACGATCGCCCGGGCGATGCCGACGCGCTGCTCCTGGCCGCCGGAGAGCTGCCGGGGGTAGTGCTTGGAGCGGTCCGACAGGCCGACGACCGACAGCGCCGTGGCCACGTGCTTGCGCCGGTCCGCCTTGGACAGCGAGGTGAGCAGCAGCGGCAGCTCGACGTTCCGTTCCGCGGTCAGCACCGGCAGCAGGTTGTAGAACTGGAAGATGAAGCCGACGTGGCGGGACCGCCACTGGGCGAGCCTGCCATCCGAGAGGCTGTGGATCGGCTCGCCCGCCACCTCGACCGAGCCGGAGGTCGGACGGTCGAGGCCGCCGATCAGGTTGAGCAGCGTGGTCTTGCCCGAGCCCGAAGGCCCCATCAGGGCCAGGAAGTCCCCCCGGGGGACCTCCAGGCTCAGGCTGTTGAGGATGTCGATCCGCTCCCCGCCCCGCTGGTAGAACTTGTGGACGTCCTGGACGCGGACCAGCGCGCCGTTTTCATTCATGGCTCAGCTCTCCTTGGATGCCGTCTGGACCTTGACCCGGTCGCCGTCCTTGAGCTCGGACGGGCCTTCGACCACGACCTGCTCGCCGCCGGCCAGCCCTGAGGTCACGGCCACGTCGTCGCCGGTGGCCGGCCGGGTCTGGACCGCCCGCCGCTCGACCTTTTCGCCCGGCACCACGACGAAGACCACGTCGCGGTCGCCGTCCTTGCGCACGGCGGCGCGGGGGATCAGCACCTCGGGCCGGCTCGCGGCCTGCCCCTGCCCTTGCTCCTCTCCGAGGAAGGCGACCTTGACGCCCATGTCGGGCAGCATGCGCGGGTCGAGCTGCTCGAAGGCGAGCCGCACCCGCACCGTCGCCTTCTCGCGGTCGGCGGCCGGGACCACCGTGATGACCCGGGCCGGGACCGTCCAGTCGGGGTAGGCGTCGAGCACGGCCCGCGCCTCCTGCCCCGCCCGGACGCGGTTGATATAGCTCTCGTTGACGTCCACCTCGATCTCGAGGGAGGACATGTCGACCAGCGTGCAGATGCCGGTACGGGTGAAGCCGCCGCCCGCCGACACCGGCGAGATCATCTCGCCCGGCTGCGCGTCCTTGGAGACCGCGACGCCGGAAAACGGAGCGCGGATGACCATGTCCTCAATGTCCTGGCGCTCCACCCCGACCCGCCGCTCGGAGACCTGGACCTCCTCGCGGCCGAGGTCCAGCCGCGCCCTGAGCGACCCGACCTCGGCCTCGGCGGCGTCGACCTGCGCCTGGGTCGTGACCCCCTCCTTGAGGAGCTGGCGCATGCGCCGCAGGTTCAGCTCGGCCTCCTTGAGCCGCACCGAGGTCTCCTCCAGGGCGCCGCGCGAGGCGGCGACCTGCGCCTCGGCCAGCGCCAGCTGGCGGCGCACCGAGGAGTCGTCCAGCCGCGCGAGGACCTGCCCCTCCTGCACCGCCATCCCCTCCTCCACCAGGATCTGCGTCACCTTGCCGGTGACCTTGGAGGATACCGTCGCCTGGCGGCGGGCGACGACATAGCCGGACGCGTTGAGCACCGCTCCGGAGACCCCGCCGACCGTCCCGCCTTCCCGGGCGGCCACGGCGCGGACAGGGACCGCCCGCGGGCGGCCGAGCCACCACCACAGGCCCGCGGCCACGGCCAGGGCGAGGACGGCGAGGACCATCCAGGTCCGTCCCCTGGAGCCGCCGGCCGCCGCGGCGTCACGATCGATACGCAGCCCGTCGAGGGCGCTCTTCTCTGGGGTCATGGGAAAATTCCTTGGGTCTACCGCGCACGCACCTGCGAGCTTCTATACGAAGCGCCGAGGCGAAAGTTTGGCGGTAAGACCGATTCTACCCTATGTCGGGTCCGGGTGGCGCCGGCAGAAGCGTTACGGTTCGTAAATGGCGCAGGCGGTGTCGTTCTCCCACACCTCGACGCGGAGGACGCGCACCCGGTCCTGGTCCGCCAGACGGCGGGAGACCTCCTCGAAGACGTACTCGGAGAACAGCTCGGCGGTGGTGTTGCGCTGGTCGAAAGGGGGGATCTCGTTGATCACCCGGTGGTCGAACGGCCCGAGCACCTCCTGCATGATGTCCTTGAGGTCGGCGAAATCGAGGACCATGCCGAGCTCGTCCAGCCGCTCGGCCCGCAGGTGGACCCGCACCCGGTAGTTGTGCCCATGCAGGTTCTGGCACCCGCGGGTGTGGCCGCGGATCGAATGCGCTGCGGCGAAGGTGAAGTCTTTGAAGATTGTATGCATGCCTTCCCTCTCAGGCTGACTGGATGAATTCGACCGTCGGCGGCAGCCCTTCGGCCAGGCCGCGCCGGCTCCAGCCGAGCTCGGTCCGGGCGCGCGCATCGTCGAACGCCCAGTGCCGCTCCAGGCTGCCGAGCTGCTCCAGGGAGAACGGCGGGCGCCGCCCCCGCATCCTATAGAGAGGAGCCCCGACGGCGACCGCGGTCCGCACCAGCCCCAGAGGCAGGCTGAGCCGCGGCGGCCGGACTCCGCCCAGGACGCTCACCCTCTCGACCAGCTCGCGCAGGGTCACAACGTCGCCGGCCATCAGGTAGTCGCGACCGGCCGGCGCGCGCTCCAGGATGCGCATCACCCCGTCCACCAGGTCGTCCAGGTAGACCCAGGAGGTCTTGCGCTCCGCCCCGACCAGGGCGGGCAGCCTGCCTTTGAGGATCTGGCGGAGCAGGGCGTTGGAGCCCTGCCTCTTCCCCGGGGGGCCGTAGACCAGGCTGGGATAGACGGTGTTGACCGCCAGCCCCTTCTTGGACCACTCGCGGATGGCGCGCTCGCCGGAGTGCTTGGTGGCGCTGTAGCGGGAGGGGAAGGGCTGCATCGGCGGCGAGGTCTCGTCGGCCAGGGAGCCGTCCTCGGGGCTCCCCCCGAAGTAGGCGATCGAGGAGACCGAGAGGAACCGCGGCACTCCCAGCTTCCAGGCCAGCGAGGCGACGTTCTCGCTCCCTTCGACGTTGGCGTCCCGCATCCGATCGGCCGGCGCGTCGAAGTCGAGCTCGGCCGCGGCGTGGATCACCCAGTCGCTGCCGGACATGCCCTCGCGCATCGAGAACCGGTCGCCGATGTCGCCGACGAAGGTGGTGGCGCCCATCTCCCGCAGCGGCTCGACCTGACTGGTGGGCCGCACCAGCGCGCGGACGTCGTGCCCGGCTTCGACGAGGCGCCGCGCGAGCGCCTTGCCGATGTAGCCGGTCCCTCCGGTCAGAAAAATCCGCATGAAGGGGATTCTAGCGGGAATGTAATCCGCGCCGTCGCGGTTCGGCGGAAAAAGGTGCGAAATACCTAAAGCGAAAGGACTTGAGCCGCAGTTTTGAAGAAGTGGGAATCTCGGTTGGGACCCCCCTGTTGTAGAAGGCGTGGACGGGTGCAGGGAGTTGAGCCCGTCCCGGAGTCCCCCTAAAACTCCGACAAACCTTCAGCTCCCTCTCCTCCCCCCGCACCGCCTCCCTCCACGGTGCGGGGCTTTTTTGTGGGCTCTGTCAGTCCCAGATCATCTTCACAAGTCCCGAATCGCGAATGACCGGATCGCAGGAGAGCAAGGACATCCCAAGCTCCAGGGACTCCGCCACGATCAGACGGTCAAAGATATCAGGAATGGAAGACCATCGATGGCTATCGAGAACCGTCTGCGGGAGCAGAGGGCGAAGCAGATAGTTGTCACTGGGCTGCATCCCTTCCAGGTGAAATAACAGTTCCGACAGAGCGACACCGGGCAACCGGCCCTTCTGCACCACCATCAGCGCTTCTGCAATCACCACAGTCGGGACGTGAATTCGCGCCGCTCCACGGTCTGCCTCTGCAAAAGCTGCTCGGGCCGCACGGCCCAAACGATTTGGCGCACAAAGATGCCAAAGCAGGGCATGAGCATCTGTTACGTACTCCGCAAGATTCATAGGGTCTTGCGGCGGCTCTTAATCGCCACTGCTCAGGCGTCCAAAGCGCTCCAGCCGCTCCTCACGCAACTCTCGTAAAGCTTCCGCAATCGGGTCTCCGGCAATGGAGGATAGGGAGGCTCCTTTGAGCACACCGCCAAGTCTGACGATGTTCCGTCGCTCTCGACCTCCAGCCAACACGATCACCTCCACCGGACCGGGAGGAAAGTCATCGGGCAGTTGCACCTCCACAGAGAGTCTGTGATCTTCCGGCAGAGTGGCTTGAAGCTTGTGCGCACGCATAGGGCGATCTCCTGGCTTCTGTCTATTCCCGCTCCAACAGCTGCCGCAGCACGTAGTGCAGGATGCCGCCGTGGC
>JBKKAU010000818.1:0-1252 GCA_046714475.1 Thermoanaerobaculia bacterium | reverse complement strand
CTCTCGGTGATCGCGGGCGCGTTCGGCGCCCACGCCCTGGCGGCGCGGCTGGCGCCCAGATCGCTCGAGCTGTGGGAGACGGCGGCGCGCTATCTCATGTACTCCGGGCTCGGGCTGATCCTGCTGGGCCTCTTCGCCGGGCAGACGGCGCGGCGGGTGGACGGCGCCGGTTGGTGCCTGGCCCTGGGGAGCGCGGTGTTCAGCGGCACGGTCGCGGCGCTGGCGCTCGGCGGGCCGCGCTGGCTGGGAGCGGTGACGCCGATCGGCGGCGCCCTGCTCATCGCCGGTTTCCTGCTCTTCGCCTGGGCCGCCCTGCGCGGCTAGAATGACCGGGGGACGCCCCGCGCGTCCCTTCCCATCTTCGGAGGAGCCGTCATGTCGAACGCGATCTTTCCCATCACCCCACCGGTCAACGAACCGGTGCGTTCCTACGCTCCGGGCTCCCCGGAGAGGAAGTCCCTGAAGAAACGGCTGAGCTCGATGCTCGCCGAGCAGATCGAGATCCCGCTGATCATCGGCGGCAAGGAGGTGCACACCGGCGAGCTCGGCATCGCCGTCTGCCCGCACGACCACGGCCACGTGCTCGCCAAATTCCATCAGGCCGGCGCCGAAGAGGTGGCGGCGGCGGCCGAGGCGGCGAAGAAGGCCTGGCGGGAGTGGTCCGAGACCTCCTGGGAGACCCGGGCCTCGGTACTGCTGCGCGCCGCCGAGCTGCTCGCCGGCCCGTGGCGGGACACGTTGAACGGCGCGACCATGCTCAACCAGTCGAAGACCGTGTTCCAGGCCGAGATCGACTCCGCCTGTGAGATGGCCGACTTCTGGCGCATCAACCCCTACTTCATGAGGATGCTCTACACCGAGCAGCCCTGGTCGTCGCCGGGCACCTGGAACCGTGTGGAGTACCGGCCGCTCGAAGGGTTCGTCTTCGCGGTCTCGCCGTTCAACTTCACCTCGATCGCCGGCAACCTGCCGACCTCGCCGGCCCTGATGGGCAACGTCGTGCTCTGGAAGCCGGCCTCGACCTCGGTGCTTTCCGGCTACTACATCATGAAGCTGCTCCAGGCGGCGGGGCTGCCGGACGGCGTCATCAACTTCATCCCGGGCAAGGCGAGCAAGGTGGGCGATCCGGTGCTCGCGCACCGCGACCTCGCCGGCATCCACTTCACCGGCTCGACGCCGGTCTTCAACGGCATGTGGAAGACCCTGGGCGAGAACATGGCCAACTACGGCTCCTATCCACGGATCGTGGGGG
>JBKKAU010000817.1:0-7829 GCA_046714475.1 Thermoanaerobaculia bacterium | reverse complement strand
AGGTCGGCCAGCGGCAGCTCCGTCGTCTGGGCGGGGTGGACGATCTGGACCGGCTCCTCGCCACGCAGCTCGTAGGTGGTGCGCAGCACTTCGTGCCGGGCGACGATACCGCGCAGCGCCGCGGCGGCGGCCGGCACGTCGAGCGGCCCGTTGAGGAGCACGGTGTCGTGGACGTTATAGGCGGGGCTTCCCGGATGGAGGCGGTCGAGGAACCAGAGCCGGCGCTGGGCGAAGGAGAGCGGCAGGTCGCCGTCGCGCGGCGCCGGCTCGATCGGCCCTGTCGGGACCAAGGCCTGCGCGGCGGGGGCGGCCCCTCGCAGGTGCGCGGCCAGCCCGGCCACGGTCGGGGAGGCGAAGAAGGCCTCGAGGGGCAGCTCGGCGCGGAAGACGTCGCGCACCCGCGAGACCACCTGGGTGGCGAGCAGCGAGTGCCCGCCCAGCTCGAAGAAGTCCTGGTCCGAACGGATCTCCGGAAGGCCCAGGAGCTGGCGCCAGATCTCCAGCAGCTTCGCCTCGACCTCATCGGGCGGCGCGCCATCTCCGTTCGCACCGGCGGCCGGTCCAGGCACGGCGGCGGCGGTCTCCTCGGGCCCGGCTGGCGACGCCGCGGCGCCGAACCGGAAGGCGCCCGGCGCGTCCAGGAAGTACCGGCGGCGCTCGAAGGGGGTGAGGGGGAGCCGCACCCGCAGCCGGCGCGCGCCGTGGTGGAAGCCGGCCCAGTCGGGCTCGATCCCTTCGACCCACAGGCGGCCGAGGGCGGAGAGCATGGATGCAACGTCCGAGCGGCTCTCGCGTGGATGGCGCAGCGAGGAGACGACCAGCCGCCCCGGCTCTACCTGGCCGCGCGCCATGGTGCTCAGCGTGCGGCCAGGGCCGACCTCGAGCAGCACCATGCCGGGCTCCTGGACGAGGGCCGCGAGCCCATCGGAGAACCGCACCGGCATGCGCAGGTGCCGCGCCCAGTACCCCGGGTCGGTAGCCTGGGCCGGCTCCACCCAGGTACCGGTAACGTTCGAGACGTAGGGGATGGACGGGGGCCGGAGCTCGACCGCGCCGGCCCGTTGGGCGAAAGGCTCCAGGATCGGGTCCATGGCCGGCGAGTGGCCGGCGGTGGCGATCTGCAGGCGGCGGTGCTCGACCTCGCGCTCCCGCAGCCGCGCCTCCAGCGCCTCCATGGCGTCGTTCCGCCCGGAGACGACGCAGAGCGCGGGGCCGTTGACGGCCGCGATGGAGATTCCCTCACCGAGCAGGGGCTCGACCTCACTGGCCGGTAAGGCGACGCTGGTCATGGCGCCGGGCGGCTGCTCCTGGATCAGGCGCCCGCGGGCCGCCACCACCGCCAAGGCGTCCGGCAACGAGAACACCCCCGCGAGGCAGGCCGCGACGTACTCGCCGATGGAGTGGCCGAGCATGGCGGCCGGGCGGATCCCCCACTCCATCCAGAGGCGGGCCAGGGCGTACTCGACCGTGAAGAAGGCGGGGAGGCCCGCGCCGGTCCGCGCCATCTCGCGCTGCGCCTCTTCCTCGCGCTCCGGCTCCGGATAGAGCAGCCGCCGGATGTCGAGCCCGAGGTGGGGCTGGAGCAGCCCGGCGCAGCGGTCGACCTCGGCGCGGAACACCGGCTCGGTGTCGTAGAGCTCGCGGCCCATGTTGACGTGCTGCGCGCCGAAGCCGGGGAAGAGGAAGGCGACCGGCCGGTGCCCCTCGGCGGCCGTGCCGGTCACGACCTCCTTGCGGCCGGCGAGCGCCGCGGCGGCCTCTTCGCGGCCGGAGGCGACCAGGACGCGGCGGTGCGCGAAGGCGGCGCGGCCGACCTGGAGGGTGAAGGCGGCGTCGGCGAGGTCGAGGTCCTCGTCTCCGAAATGGGCGGCGAGGCCGTCGGTCGCGGTCTCCAGCGCCGTCGGCGTCTTGGCCGACAGCACCAGGAGCTGCCAGGGCCGTGAAGGTCCGGAAGGCTGGCGTGGCGGCGGCTCCTCCAGGATGACGTGGGCGTTGGTGCCGCCGATGCCGAAGGAGCTGACCCCCGCCCGCCGCGGCGCGCCGTCCGCCCGCCACGGGGCGAGGGTGGCGTTGACGTAAAACCGGCCGCCGGCGAAGTCGATCCGCGGGTTGGGCTCGCGGAAGTGCAGGCTCGGCGGCAGCAGGCCGTGGCTGACGGCGAGTGCGCCCTTGAGGAAGCCGGCGACGCCGGCCGCCGCATTGGTGTGGCCGAGGTTGCTCTTGACCGATCCCAGGGCGCACGGCGCCCCCGAGATGGTGCCACCGTTGCCGAAGGCGCGGACCAGCGCCGCCACTTCGATCGGGTCGCCGAGCGGCGTGGCGGTGCCGTGCGCCTCGACGTAGCCGATGCTCTCCGGCGCTACGCCGGCGGCCTCCTGGGCGGCACGGATGACCGTGGCCTGGCCTTCGACCGAGGGGGCGGTGAAGCCGACTTTGACGGCGCCGTCGTTGTTGATCGCAGTGCCCTTGACCACGGCGAGGACGCGGTCGCCGTCAGCCAGGGCCAGCTCCAGCGGTTTGAGCACGACGATGCCGGCGCCACTGCCGAAGACGGTGCCCTGGGCGGCGGCGTCGAAGGTGCGGCAATGCCCGTCGGGGGACTCGACCCCGGCCTGCCAGACGTAGCCGGCGGGACGGTAGCCGCGGATCGACACGCCGCCGGCGAGCGCCATCTCGCACTCGCCGCGCAGCAGCGCCTGGCAGGCCATGTGGATGGCGACCAGCGACGTCGAGCAGGCGGTCTGCACGGCGACGCTCGGCCCCTTGAGGTTCAGCTTGTAGGAGACGCGGAGCGGCAGGTAGTCGGGCGCCACCGCGGTCTCCAGGGCGACCGAGCCCATCGACTCGAACAGCTCGGGCCGGCCGAGGACGTTGGCGGCGTAGACCGAGAGCCCGGAGCCGGCGAAGACGCCGATCCGTCCGGGGTGGCGGGCGGGGTCGTACCCCGCGTCCTCCAGCGCGTGCCAGGCGCACTCCAGGAAGACGCGCTGCTGCGGGTCGAGGATCTCGGCCTCGCTCGGCAGGTAGCCGAAGAAAGCGGCGTCGAAGCGGTCGGCCCCCTCCAGGAACGAGGCGGCCTTGACGTAGCCGGGGACGCCGGAGACCTCGGGGCCGATCCCCACCGCGGCGAGGTCGTCGTCCGAGAGCTGGCGGATGGCCTCCACCCCGTCGCACAGGTTGCGCCAGAAGCGGTCGACGTCGGGAGCGCCGGGGAAACGGCCGACCATGCCGACCACCGCGATCTCGCGACCGGTACGCGCGCTGGAAGGCGCCGGAACCGCCTGGACGAAGACAGGAGCGGGCGTCGGGGTCTCGCCGGTCAGGTGCCCCACCAGGGCGCTCACCGTCGTGTACTGGAAGAGGTCGACCAGCGGCAGGTCGCGCCCGAGGAGGTCGCGCAGCTTGCGGTGGACGCGGGCCATCAGGACGGAGTGGCCGCCGAGGTCGAAGAAGTTGTCGTGCAGCCCGACGCGCTCGACGCCGAGCGCCTCGCGCCAGATCTCGGCCACGGCCCGTTCGAGCTCGGTGCGCGGCGGCGCGAAGCCAGTGGCCGCCGGGCGGCCGTCGCCGCCGGTTTCGGAGGCGGGGTCGGGCAGCCGCTGCCGGTCCACCTTGCCGTTGGCGGTCAGCGGCAGCGCGGGAACGAAGAGGAAGCGGGCCGGCACCATGTAGGCCGGCAGCTTGCGGCCGAGGAAGGCGCGCAGCTCAGCGTCGAGGTCGGCGTCTTCGGCGACGCCGGCGGCCGGCGCGGACCCCGCCGGGACCTGCTCCCCGGGCACCCCGGCGAGCAGGCGGAAGAGGTGCTCGTAGTCCTCGCGCTCGGCCTCCTCGGCGTGGGCCGGGTCGACCGCGCCGCCGAGCAGGCCGTGCAGGTAGACGTGGTCCGCCTCCAGGCGGAGCAGCGGCCGGAGGGCGTCGAACCGCAGGGTGCCGATCGGGCAGAGGCCGAGGCCGGCGGCGGGCGCCTCCAGCATCAGCAGCTCGCCCATGTAGCCCGCTTCGAGCAGCGAGAAGTCGCGCGCCGACTCCTTGTAGAGCGGCGCGATGGCGCGCATCTCGGCGACCAGGAACAGGGCGAAGGCGGCGCGCTCGAAGACCGGCGCGTTCTCGTCCCAGAGCCGCGGATCGAGCACAGTGTCCAGGGCCAGCGGGGCGAGGCGCGCCAGCCGGTGGTCGCGCGGGTGGTAGTAGTAGGCGCCGCCCGCCAGGCCCTCGACGCGGCCGGGCTTGACGTAGACGTAGGTCTGGACCGGGTAGAGGCCGCCGGCGGAGGGATAGCGGTACTTGGGCCGGCCCTCGGCCTCGACCTGCGACAGGCTGGCGAGGAGCCGTCCCAGGGCGCCGGGCGGCGCCGCCCGGTCGAGGAAGCGCCGGAAGGTCCGCCGCTCCCGCCAGAGCTGCCTTCGCTCCTCCGCCGGGGGGAGAGCCTCGAGCTCGACCGCTCCATCGTGCAAGTCGTGGCGTAGCCCGGGCTGTCCCGCCTTCCACTCCAGGACCCGCAGCGGGTCGCACAGGTCGGGAGCGCCCTCCCGGGGCACGGGGAGGGAGGTTGAGCCGGCGCGGACGATCCAGGCCACCAGGCGCTTGTCGCCGCGCGCCGGACCGACGGCGGCGACGGCGGCGGCGCGCACCCGGGGGTGCTCGGCGAGCGCCGCCTCGATCTCGCCGAGCTCGATGCGGTAGCCCTGGACCTTGACCTGGAAGTCCTCGCGCCCGAGGAACTCGATGGTGCCGTCGGGCAGCCGGCGTCCCAGGTCGCCGGTGCGGTAGAGGCGGCCGCCGGTCTCCGGGTCGGGGAGGAAGCTCGCCGCGGTCCGCACGGCGTCGCGCCAGTAGCCGCGGGCGACGCCGGCGCCGGCGATATAGAGCTGCCCCGGCACCCAGAGCGGGCGGGGCTCCAGCGAATCATCCAGCACCTGGAAGCCCTGGTTGGCCATCGGCAGACCGTAAGGGATGCTGGTCCAGCCGGGGTCGACCGTCCCGATGGGGTGGAGGATCGACCAGATCGACGCCTCGGTGGCGCCGCCCAGGCTCACCACCTCGACGTCCCCGAACAGGCCGCGCACCTGGTCCGGCAGGGCGACCGGGAGCCAGTCGCCGGAGAGCAGGACCAGCCGCAGCGACCCCGGCAGGTGCTCCGCCGCCTCGGCCGCGTGGTCGGCGAGCATCTTCATCAGCGCGGGCACGGAGTTCCAGACCGTCACCTCGCGGGTCTCGATCAGCTCGAGCCAGCGGCCCGGGTCGCGCAGCGCCCCCGGCTCGGGGAGGACGACCGCGCCGCCGGCCGCCAGCGGCCCGAAGAGGTCCCAGACCGACAGGTCGAAGGAGAGCGCGGAGAGCGCCAGCACCCGGTCGCCCGGCCCGATGCCGAAGCGCCGGTTGACGTCGAGCACCGTGTTGACGGCGCCGCGGTGGTCGATCATCACCCCTTTGGGCGTGCCGGTCGAGCCGGAGGTGAAGATGACGTAGGCGAGGTCGTCCGGCCCCTGGAGGGGCGGCCCGTCGTCGGGCTCGCCATCTGGCGCAAGGGGCGGCTCTTCACTGTCGACGGCGAGCCGCGCGACGCCGGCCGGCCAGGGGAGAGAGGCGTCGAGACGCGACGAGGTGAGGGCGACCTCCACCTCGCCGGTGCGCAGCAGGTGGAGCAGCCGCTCCTCGGGGAGGCCCGGGTCGATGGGCAGGTAGGCGGCCCCGGAGCGCAGGACGCCGAGCACGGCCACGGCCTGCTCCCACCCCTTGTCGAGGACCACGGCGACGAGGCGGTTGGGCCGCGCTCCCAGCTCGCGCAGCCGCCGGCCGAGATGGACGGCCCGGCGGCGCAGCTCGCCATAGGTCAGGTTGCGCGCGGCGGAGAGGACCGCCGGGCGGCCGGGCTCCTGGCGGGCCTGCTCCTCGAACAGCGCGTGGAGCAGCATGTCGGGGAAAGGCGCCGCGGTGGCGCCGCCGGAGTTGACGGCGGCCTGGAGCGCCCGGTGCGCCGCCGGGGCCAGGCTGGGCCGGGCTTGCCAGGCCTCCGGCTCGTCCGCGAGCCGGGCGAGCAGCCCCTGGTAGGCGGCGAACATGTCGTCGAGGAGCCCGGGGGGGAACAGGTCCTCGACCGCCTCCCAGAAGTAGGAGAGGCCCTCCTCGGACTCGCCGGCCACGTGGTCCAGCCAGACCTGCGGCGTCTGGCCGATGACGTAGTCGGCGCGCGGCAGCACCTCGCGCCGCGGCGCCTCCCCAGCGGGTTCGGCGGGACCGCGCCGCGGCGTGCCGACGAGCAGGCTGGTGAAGACCACAGGGGCGCCGCCTCCCGTCGTCTCGCCCATTCCCCCTGAACCGCCGGCCGCGCGGGCCCGTTCGCGCTGCACCCGCACGCCGCTGACGTGGCGATGGTCGAGGTCCTCCCAGAGGCGGCGCTGCAGCCGCCGCGCCCGCTCCTCGAAAGGCCCGGGGCCGGCGTCAACCTCCAGCAGGACGAGCGAGGTGAAGTCGCCCACCACCTCGCCGACCTGCGGATGGATCGGCAGCCGGTTGAACAGCGTCAGGTTGAGCAGGAAGCGCGGCCCCTTGCTCCAGGCGGCGAGGACCTCGGAGAAGGCGGCGAGCAGCAGGCCCGAGGCGGTGAGCCCGGAGGCCGCGGCGCGGGCCTTGAGCCGCTCCCAGGGCTCCGGAGCGAGACGGCCGTTGCGGCGCACGAAGCGCGGGCTGTCGATCGACGCCGGGTTGCGGGCGAGCGGCAGCTCCGGCGGCCCGGGGAGCGACGGCAGGCGGCGGCGCCAATACTCCAGCGAGCGGCGGAAGGTCTCGGAATCGCGGAAGGCGGCCTCGGCGAGCAGGTAGTCGCGGAACGACAGCTCCAGCGGCGGCAGCGGCGCCTCGGGGTCGGCATAGAGGAGCCCCAGCTCGCCGAACAGGAGCTGGACGCTCCAGGCGTCGACTATCAGCAGGTCGAGGCTCAGATGGACGCGCGTCACGCCGTCCGGCAGCAGCGATGCCCGGACCTCGAACAGCGGCCAGCGGTCGGCGGGGATCACCTGGTGCGACATGCGCCGCCGCACCGCGAGCAGGGCCTCTTCGACCGCCGCGGGCGGCGCGCCGCGCAGGTCGAGCGTGCCGATCTCGTAGGGCGGGACGCGCTCCAGGATCTGCTGGCGGCCGTCGGGCAGCACCACGGCGCGCAGCATCTCGTGGCGGTCGATCAGCCGGCGCCAGGCGCGGGTGAGGCGCGCCAGGTCGAGCCCGGGGACGTTGTTCTCCGAGTACTCGTGGGTGGCGACGTTGCCCAGCGCGAAGGCGCCGCTGCGGCCCAGCCAGTAGGCCTCCTGCACCTCGGTCAGCGGGAAGGGGAGGAAGCGCTCCTCCGGGACCGGGGCGAGCACCGGCAGGGCATCGCCCGTCCAGGCCTCGCCGTGTCCGGCGCGGTGGCGCTCGACGGCGGCGGCCAGGTCGGCCAGCGTCGCCGCCTCGGCGAGCTCGCGCATCGGCAGCCGGACGCCGAACGTCCGGTCGAGCCGCGCCCCCACCTCGACCAGCAGCAGCGAATGGCCGCCCAGCTCCAGGAAGGAGTCGTGGCGGCCGACCGGCTCGATGCCCAGCAGCTCCTGCCAGAGGGCGGCGAGCTGCCGCTCGGTCTCGGTCTCCGGCGGCGCGTAGGCGGTGGGGAGGCCCGGCCGGGCGTAGAGCGCCGGCGGCGCGGCGGCCGGGGCCTTCTCCGCCGCCGGGGTCTCCTCTCCCGCCGGCTCGATCCAGTAGCGCCGGCGCTCGAAGGGATAGGTCGGCAGGGGGATGCGCCGCCGCCCGCCGCCGTGGAAGCCCTGCCAGTCGATGGCGGCGCCGGCGAGCCAGAG
>JBKKAU010000816.1:0-5317 GCA_046714475.1 Thermoanaerobaculia bacterium | reverse complement strand
GCCTTGTACCGGTCGCTGCCTCTGCCGGACCTGGCCGTCCAGTACGCCGACTTCGCGCTCTGGCAGCGGCGGACCCTGGACGGCGAAGCGCTGGAGTCGCGCCTCGCCTTCTGGCGCGGCAGGCTCGCCGGGCCGCCGCCGGCGCTCGAGCTGCCGACCGACCGGCCGCGCCCGGCGGTCCTCTCCCACCACGGCGCCCACCACGAGCGGCTCGTGCCCGCGCGGCTCACCCGGCCGCTCGGAGAGCTGGCCCGCGCCGCCGGGGCGACCCCGTTCATGGCGCTTCTCAGCGGCTTCGCCGCCCTGCTGCACCGCACGACCGGCCAGGAGGACCTGGTGCTGGGCACGCCGATCTCCGGCCGCAACCGGCGCGAGCTCGAAGACCTGATCGGCGTCTTCATCAACAACCTCGTGCTGCGCCTCGACGCCGCGGGCGACCCCAGCTTCCGGCAGCTCCTGCTGCGCGTACGGGAGACGGCGCTGGAGGCCTACGCGCACCAGGACCTCCCCTTCGAGGTCCTGGTGGACGACCTGCGCATCGAGCGCGACCTGTCGCGCACGCCGCTGTTCCAGGTCCTCTTCGTCGAGCAGAGCGCACCTCTGCGGCGTCTCGACCTGCCCGGCCTGCGCCTGGATCCCCATGAGATCGACCTCGGCACGGCGCGATTCGACCTGGCCCTCTCCATGGCCGCGGTCGAGGAGGGCTGGCTCGGCACCTGGAAGTACAGCACCGACTTGTTCGACGCGCCGACCCCGGCCCGCATGGCCCGGCAGCTGGAGAACCTGCTCGCCGCCGCGGTGGCGGACCCGGACCTGCCGCTCTCCCGGCTGGCCTGGCTGAGCGACGGCGAGAGCCATCAGGTGGTGCTCGGCTGGAACGACACGGCGGTCGCCTACCGGGACGACGTCCCACTGCACCGGCTCATCGAAGAGCAGGTGGAGCGGACCCCACGGGCCCCGGCCGTCTCGTTCGAGGGGCTCGAGGTCACCTACGAGGAGCTCAACCGGCGCGCCAACCGGCTGGCGCACCACCTGCGCGGCATGGGCATCCGGTCGGAGAGCCTCGTCGGCGTGGCCGCCGAGCGCTCCATCGACATGGTGGTGGGGCTGGTCGCCACCCTCAAGGCGGGAGGGGCCTACGTCCCCCTCGACCCGGGTTACCCGCGCGAGCGCCTGCAGTTCATGCTCGAAGACGCCGGGATCGAGGTCCTCCTCACCCAGGGCCGTCTCGAAGCCGCGCTGCCGCCCCATGAGGCCCGGGTGGTGCTGCTCGATGGGCAGGGGTTCGACGGACCGGACACGAACCTGGACGTCGAGGTCCACCCCGAGAACCCGGCCTACGCCATCTACACCTCCGGGTCGACCGGCCGGCCCAAGGGCGCGATGGTCCCGCACCGCGGCATCGTCAACCGGCTGCTCTGGATGCAGGACGCCTACGGCCTGGGGCCGGACGACCGCGTGCTGCAGAAGACCCCGTTCAGCTTCGACGTCTCGGTCTGGGAGCTCTTCTGGCCGCTGATCACCGGGGCGCGCCTGGTCGTCGCCCCTCCCGGAGCGCATCAGGATGCGGCCTGGCTGGCGAGGATCATCCACGACTGCGGCATCACCACCCTCCACTTCGTGCCGTCGATGCTGCAGCTCTTCCTGGAGGGCAAGGACCTGGCGGCGGCCTGCCGCACGGTGCGGCGGGTGATCGCCAGCGGCGAGGCGCTTCCGTACGAGCTGCAGGAGCGCGCCCTGGAGCGCATCGGCGCCGGGCTGCACAACCTCTACGGCCCGACCGAGGCCTCGGTCGACGTCAGCTTCCCCGCCTGCGAGAGCGGCGGCGGCCGGCGCACGGTACCGATCGGGCGCCCCATCTCCAATATCGGGCTCTACGTCCTGGACCGCCACGGCCGGCCGGTCCCCCCCGGCGTGCCGGGCGAGCTGCACATCCGCGGCGTGGGCTTGGCGCGCGGCTATCTGCGCCGGCCCGCCCTGACCGCGGAAAGATTCGTCCCCAGCCCCTGGAGCCATGGCGAGCGGCTGTACCGCACCGGCGACCTCGCCCGCTTCCGGCCGGACGGCGCCATCGAGTTCCTCGGCCGCATCGACCATCAAGTCAAAGTGCGCGGCGTGCGCATTGAGCTCGGCGAGATCGAGGCGGCGCTCGTCCGGCACCCCGCGGTGCGCGAGGCGGTCGTCACCGTGCGTTCCGATCGTTCCGAGAGCGCGGGCGACCCGCGGCTCGTGGCCTACCTGGTGGCCCCGGAGGCCGCACCGGCCGCCGCCGACCTGCGGAGCTGGCTGCGCGAGAGCCTCCCCGAGGCTCTGGTACCCTCCGCCTTCGTCGTCCTGCCGGCGTTCCCGTTGACGCCGAGCGGCAAGGTGGATCGCCGCGCCCTGCCCGTCCCCGGCTTCGAGCGGGCCGAAGAGGGCCGGCCGTTCACGGCGCCGCGCACGCCTCTCGAAGAGCGCTTGACCGGGATGTGGAGGGAGCTGCTGCGCGTCGAGCGGATCGGCGTCCACGACAGCTTCTTCGAACTGGGCGGCGACTCCATCCAGGGCGCGATGTTCATCAACCGGCTGCAGGAGGAGCTGGGCCAGATCGTCTACGTCATGGCCCTCTTCGACGCGCCGACCGTAGCCGACTTCGCCGCCTACCTGGAGCGCAGCTATCCCGAAGCCGCGGCCCGTCTGGGCGGCCGGGCAGACGCAGGGCAGGCCGAGCGGCTCGGGCCGGCGGATACCTCCGCGGCCCTTTCAGCTCTGCAGGACGCGGTGGCCCGCCGCCTTGGCCGTCAGCCGGGGGAGTCCGCCGCCGCGGAAGGCCCGGAGAAGAACCCGCGGGCGGTCTTCATCCTCGCCCCGTTCCGGTCGGGCACCACCCTGTTCCGCGTCATGCTGGCCGGGCACCCCGGCCTCTTCGCGCCGCCGGAGCTGGAACTGCTCGCCTTCCGCACGCTCGGCGAGCGGTCCCGTGTCTACTCGGGCCGCAACAGCTTCGCCCTGGAGGGGCTGCTGCGCGCGGTCATGGAGTTGCGCGGCTGCGACGCCGACGAAGCGCGAGGCTGGGTGGCGGAGCGGGAAGACCTCCCCACGGAGCGCGTCTACCGGCTCCTCCAGGAGGAGAGCGGCGGCCGGCTCCTGGTCGACAAGACCCCGAGCTACTGCCTGGATATCGAGACCCTCCGCAACGCCGAGCGGATGTTCGAGGCCCCTCTCTACCTCCACCTGACGCGCCATCCTAAGGCGACGATCGACTCCTACGTCGAAGCCCGGATGGACCAGGCCTACCACGAGCTCCCCTTCCCGCCGGAGGAGCAGGCGGAGCTCGTCTGGCTGCTCGGCCACCGGAACATCCTCGATTTCCTCGCCGAGGTCCCACCCGAGCGGGTCCACCGCCTCGCCTTCGAGGATCTGGTCAAGACGCCGCGCGAATCGATCGAGGCGGTCTGCGGCTTCCTGAGTCTGCCGTTCGAGCCGGCGATGCTCGACCCCTACCAGGGGCGCCGCATGACCGACGGCCTCCACTCCGGGACGCGCATGATGGGCGACCCGAAGTTCCACCGCCACCAGGGGATCGAGGCCAAGGTCGCCGACCGCTGGCAGGAGGCCCGGGGCGTCCTGCGCACCGAGACCCTGGACCTCGCGGGCCGTCTCGGCTATCCGGTCTCGACGGCTCAGCCCGCCTCCCTGGGGCCCCGGCCGGTGCCGCGGCAGGCGGGCGTGGAGATGCCGCTGTCCTACGCCCAGGAGAGGCTCTGGTTCCTGGCGCAGCTTGACCTGACGAGCCCGGCCTACAACATGCCGGCGACGGTCCATCTCCGGGGGAGCCTGGACGTCGCGAGCCTGGCCCGCAGCTTCGACGAGGTGCGGCGCCGCCACGAGGTGCTGCGCACCACCTTCCCGTCCGTCGACGGCCTGCCGGTCCAGGAGGTCGCGGCCGAATCCGTCCGCCCCTTGCCGGTGATTGACCTCGCCGCCCTGCCGGAGGAGGCCCGCCGGCCGGAGATGGAGCGTCTGGCGCTCGAAGAGGGGCGCCGGCCGTTCGACTTGGCGCGCGGGCCGATGCTGCGGACGGCCGTCCTCCGTCTCGATCCGGAGGAGCACGCCCTGCTGGTGACGATGCACCACATCGTCTCCGACGGCTGGACCATCGGCGTCCTGATCCGCGAGCTGGCCGCCCTCTACCGCGCCTTCTCGCAGGGGGAGCCGTCCGCTCTCCCCGAGCTGCCGTTGCAGTATGCGGACTACGCCGTCTGGCAGCGGCAGTGGTTGAACGAGGGCGCGGTCGCCGGCCACCTCGACTACTGGCGCCGGCGCCTGACCGGCCGGCTGCCGGCGCTCGACCTGCCGACCGACCGGCCGCGCCCGGCTTCCCAGACCTTCCGCGGCGCGCGGCTGTCGCGGACGCTCTCCACCGAGGCCTCCCAGGAGATGCGGGAGTGGAGCCGCAGGCAGGGGACGACGCCGTTCCTGACCCTGCTGGCGTTCTTCAACGCCCTGCTGCACCGCTACACCGCGCAGGACGACCTGCTCCTGGGCATCCCGATCGCCAACCGCAACCGGCTGGAGGTCGAGGGGCTGATCGGCTTCTTCCTCAACATGGTCGTGCAGCGCACCGACGCCTCCGGCGACCCGACGCTCTCCGGGCTGCTCGCCCGGGTGAGCGAAGGATTTCTCGGCTCGGTCCCGCACCAGGAGGTGCCCTTCGAGAAGGTCGTCGAGGCCGTGCAGCCGGAGCGCGACCTGAGCCGCGCGCCGATCTTCCAGGTGCAGTTCTCCCTCCAGAACACGCCGACCGAGCCGCTGGTGCTGCCCGGTCTGACGCTGGAGCTGCTCGAGATCCCCAACCGCACCACCAAGTTCGATTTCACCGTCTTCCTGTTCGACAACCCCGACGGCCTGAAGACGACGCTGGAGTACAACACCGACCTCTTCGACGCCGCCACCATCGCGCGCCTCCTCGGGCACTGGAATACCCTGCTCGCGGGAGTCGCGGAGGCCGCCGGCCGCCGGCTGTCGGACCTGCCGCTGCTCACCGCGGCCGAGCGCGAGCAGCTCCTCACGGAGTGGAACCGCCCCGACCTGACGCCTGTCGAACCCGGACAATGCCTCCACCGCCTGTTCGAGGAGCAGGTCCGGCGCGTGCCGCGGGCCGTGGCGGCGGTCTTCGACGTCCGCGAGCTGACCTACGAGCAGCTCAACGTCCGGGCCAACCGGCTCGCCCGCCGCCTGCGCTCGCTGGGCGTCGGACCCGAGGTGCCGGTGGGCCTCTGCGTCGAGCGCTCGCTCGACATGATGGTCGGCCTGCTGGGCATCCTGAAGGCCGGCG
>JBKKAU010000815.1:0-4376 GCA_046714475.1 Thermoanaerobaculia bacterium | reverse complement strand
GAGCCGGCCGGCGTCGACTTGGTCCTCTTGCCCTGCTCGCTGGTCGGCGAGTACTGCCCCTTGGTCAGACCGTAGATGCGGTTGTTGAACATCAGGATCTTGACCCCGACGTTCCTGCGCAAGGTGTGGATCAGGTGGTTGCCGCCGATCGACATCGAGTCGCCGTCGCCGGTCGCGATCCAGACCTCGAGGTCCGGCCGCGCCATCTTGAGCCCGGTCGCCACCGACGGCGCCCGCCCATGGATGGTGTGGAAGCCGAAGGTGTTCATGTAGTACGGGAAGCGGCTGGAGCAGCCGATCCCCGACACCACGACGAACTGCTCCTTGGGGATCCCCAGCTCGGGGAACACCTGCTGCACCGCCGACAGGATGGCGTAGTCGCCGCAGCCGGGGCACCAGCGCACCTCCTGGTCGGTCTGGAAGTCCTTCCGGGTCAAGGCCGCGGGCGGGGAGACGATGTCAGTGGACATGGCGGTCGAGCTCCAGGAGCTGCAGGATTCGGTCGTAGATCTCCTGGCGGGTGAACGGACGTCCCTGCACCTTGCTGTAGGTGATGACGTCCTTGAGGAAGCGCGCCCGCAGCAGCATGGCGAGCTGTCCCAGGTTCATCTCCGGCACCAGGACCTTGTCGAAGCGCGAAAGCACCTCGCCGAGGTTCGACGGGAAGGGGTTCAAGTGACGCAGGTGGGCGCGGCTGACCCGCAGCCCGAGCTGGCGGGCGTCGTTGACGGCGCCGGTGATGGCGCCGGCCGTCGAGCCCCAGCCGAGCACCAGCAGCTCGCCCGACTCGTCGCCGTGCACGGCGAGCGGCGGGATCTCGCGGGCGATCCGCGCCACCTTCTCGGCCCGCAGGTGGACCATGCGCTCGTGGTTGTCGGGGTCGTAGGAGACGTTGCCCGTGACCTCCTGCTTCTCGATGCCGCCGATGCGGTGCTCGAGACCGGCCGTGCCGGGGATCGCCCAGGGGCGCGCCAGGGTCTCGGGGTCGCGCAGATAGGGTTTGAACGTCTCCGGGTCGACGTGGAAGGGGACCCGCAAGTCCGGCAGGTCCTCGACGCGCGGCAGCTTCCAGGGCTCCGAGCCGTTGGCGATGTAGCCGTCCGACAGCAGCACCACCGGCACCATGTAGCGGGTGGCGATGTGCACCGCCTCCATCGCCACTTCGAAGCAGTCCTTGGGCGAGGAGGCGGCGATCACCGGCAGCGGCGACTCGCCGTTCCTCCCGAACATCACCTGCAGCAGGTCGGCCTGCTCGGTCTTGGTCGGCAGACCGGTCGACGGGCCGCCGCGCTGGATGTCGCAGACCACCAGCGGCAGCTCGGTCATGATCGCCAGGTTCATGGCCTCGGCCTTGAGCGCGATGCCCGGGCCCGAAGAGGCGGTGACGCCCAGGGCGCCGCCGAACGAGGCGCCGATCGCGGCGCAGACCGCGGCGATCTCGTCCTCCGCCTGGAAGGTGGTGACGCCAAAGGTCTTGTAGCGCGCCAGCTCGTGCAGCACGTCCGAGGCCGGGGTGATCGGGTAGGCGCCGAGGAACAGCGGCAGACCGCTCTGCCGGCTCGCCGCGATCAGCCCCATGGCCAGCGCGACGTTGCCCGTGATGTTGCGGTACAGCCCCGGCTCCAGCGGCGCCGGCGGCACCTCGTAGCGGGTGTGGAACAGCTCGGTGATGTCGCAGAAGTTCCAGCCCGCCTGCAGCACCTTGATGTTGGCCTCGGCGAGGTGCGGCTTCTTGGCGAACTGCTTGCGGAGATAGACGACGGTGTTCTCCAGCGGCCGGCTGAAGAGCCAGTAGCACATGCCGAGGGCGAACATGTTCTTGCAGCGGTCCATCGACTTGGTGTCGAGGCCGCTGCCTTCGAGCGTGCGCCGGGTGAGCGTCGTCAGCGCCACCTGGAAGAGGCGGTAGGAGGCGAGGCTGCCGTCCTCCAGCGGGTTCGTCGTCTGGCCACAACGGGCGAGGTTGCGCTCGCCGAACTCGTCGGTGTTGGCGATGATGATGCCGTTGGGCTTCAAGTCCTTGAGCTCTTTCCGGAGCGCCGCCGGGTTCATGGCCACCAGCACGTCGGGCGCGTCGCCCGGGGTGTGGATGTCATGGTCGGCGATGCGCACCTGGAAAGCCGACACGCCGGGCAAGGTGCCGGCGGGCGCGCGGATCTCCGCCGGGAAGTCCGGCAGCGTCGACAGGTCGTTGCCGATCATCGCCGACGTGTTGGTGAACTGGCTGCCGGTCATCTGCATGCCGTCGCCCGAGTCCCCGGCGAAGCGGATGACCACCTCGGCCAGCTTCTCGGCGACGATGGGGGGTCTCTCTTTTTCTGCGACCGTCGAGCTCATGGTCCTCTCTCTTCAGCAGAGCTTCCAACGAAAAAGACCCGGCTATTATGCCGGGTCTCGTCTGTCCTGCACCACCGGCAACCTCAGGAACCCGCGCCGGCCCGCGCCCCCGCCATCTCCTCCCGGTGCTGCGCCTGCCTGGCCTCCTCGACCAGGTTGAAGGCGTCGCGCCGCATGCGAGCGCGTTTGGCGTCCTCCTCCGGGAAGCGCGGCCGGTAGCCCAACTGGTCCTCGTCGAAGGTGAACGGCTTCATCAGGTCGTTCTTGCCGACGATCGACTGCTCGCGCGTGAAGTAGGCCATGTCGTAGTTGTTGCTCATGATGATGGCCTCTTCCGGGCTGGCGTCGACGCTGTAGCCGCAGAAGATGCAGCGCAGCATGTCGATCTCGTAGACGACCGGGTACTTCTCGATGTTGACGTCCGGGTGCTCGGCCGCCTCGATGGTGATGCACTCGGCCGGGCAGTTCTGGGCGCACAGGAAACAGGCGACGCAACGCACCGAGCCGTCGGGCCGGGTGGTCAGGATGTGGTGGCCGCGGAAGCGGTGGCTGTAGTCGCGCCGCTTCTCCGGGTACTCGATGGTGTAGCTCTTGCGCTTCCCCACCAGGTTGCCCAGGAAGTGCTTCAAGGTCACCCACATGCCGCCGAGGATCGGCAGGTAGAGGCGCTCGGCCAGCCCGGGACGGTAGGGCTTCACCTGGTTCGGGTGCGGCGCTCCGGCTTTGAGCATTGGGCGGGGGGGCTGCGGGGGCCGGCCTGCCGGGGGGCTCTGGGTGATCGGCTCGGTGGTCATCGTTCGAGCTCTCCAGCAATGACGTTCAGACCGCCCAAGGAGACGATGGAGTCGGAGAGCGAGCCACCGTTGATCAGGCGGGAGAAGGTGGAAAAGATCGGGAAGCAGGGGGGCCGGCAGTGGATGCGGTAGGGCTTACCCGTCCCGTCGCTGATGACGTAGAAGCCGAGCTCGCCGTTGGCGCCCTCGACCATGGAGTACAGCTCGCCCGCCGGCACCTGGATGCCGTCCATGATCAGCTTGAAGTGGTAGATCATCGACTCCATCTGGTTGTAGCAGGCCTCCTTGGGAGGCAGCGCCACGTGCGGGTCGTCGACGATGTACGGCCCTTCGGGCATGCCGCGGTCGAGCAGCTGGCGGATGATCTTCAACGACTCGCGGATCTCCAGCATGCGGATGCGGTAGCGGTCGTAGACGTCGCCGCCGTAGAGCACCGGCACCTCGAAGTCGAGCGTGTCGTAGAGGTCGTACGGGTTGGTGCGGCGGACGTCGAGGCCGACGCCGCTCGCCCGCAGGCAGGGGCCGGTCCAGCTCCAGTTGACCGCCTCCTCGCCCGAGATCGACGCCACGCCGACCGAGCGGTCGAGCCAGATACGGTTCTTGTCGACCAGCGTCTCGACGTCCTGGATGAACGGCGGGATCATGTCGAGCAACCGGCGGCTGCGCTCCATGAAGTCGGGCGGCAGGTCGTTGGCCAGGCCGCCGATCCTGCCGTAGGAGACCGTCAGGCGCGAGCCGGAGCACGACTCGAGCAGGCCGTAGATCTCCTCGCGCGGCTGGAACATGTACCAGAAGTTGGTCAGCGCGCCGGCGTCGACCAGCGTCGTGCCGTTGCAGACGCAGTGGTCCATGATGCGCGAAAACTCGGACAGGATGGTCCGCGCCCACACCGCCTTGGGCGGCGCCTCGATCCCCAGCATCGTCTCCACCGCCCGGCAGTAGCCGACGTTGTTGATGAACGCCGAGCAGTAGTTGAGCCGGTCGGTGTAGGGGATGACGTGCTGCCAGGTGTGGGTCTCGCACATCTTCTCGAAGCAGCGGTGGAGATAGCCGATCTCGACGTCCGAGGCGATGATCGTCTCGCCGTCCATCACCGCCATCAGCCGGAAGGTGCCGTGCATGGCCGGGTGCGACGGGCCGATGTTGATCGTCATGCGCTCGAAGAGGTCGTCCTCGCCCTCGGGCAGGTCGAAGTGCGGCTTGTAGATCTTGTCCTCGGTGAGGATCCAGCGCCGCGCCGGATCG
>JBKKAU010000814.1:0-11329 GCA_046714475.1 Thermoanaerobaculia bacterium | reverse complement strand
ATAGAAGGGGAAGCCCTTAAATTCCGCGGTCGGCATCGGAGCCATCGCGATGGACGGAAGCGGCACGAGCCCCCGAATCGGAGTGCCCGCGGCAATCTCGCCATCAGGCAATGCGCGTGCGCCTGCGGTGGGGCGGCCGTCACCTTCGAGCTGTGTGCCAGCTTCAAAGACGTCGTGCGATCGCCACATTTCCCACATGCCCTGTGCGAAGTGCGGATAGAAATGGCAGTGGAAGATCGAGTCGCCCACACCCCGGTTCATGTTGCCGGCGCCGCCGTGAGCGATCTCGGCGGTAAACGACGAGCCGGGACCGAACGCCTGGCTGTCCAGCAGGGTCGACTTGTCGCTGTCCGCGGAGAGCTGCCACTGGTGGGCGTGGAGATGGTGGATGTGGTGCTCCTTGGAGCCGGCGTGGAGCACCCGGAACTTGGTGTGGTCGTTCAGATAGCTGTGGTAGACGTTCGACGGGTCGTCGGGGAAGAACGCCTTGGTGGCCTTGGGGCCGGTGGTTGGATCGCAGTCGGCGCCGTCGCGCAGGGCGTCGACCTTGCCCTCGAAGTTGGCGTTCCGGGCGATCGTGCGCGGATCCTGGGTCTGCACCATGCACGGCGCGTTGGCCGGCACGTCGACCACCATCGCCGGGTCCCCCACCACCCAGGAGGTCAGGAAGAACTCCTCGAACTTGCACTCGGCGCAGTCCCACATCGGCCCCACGCCGAAGCGGTTGGCGAGGATCTCGGCGCCGATGCCGCCGGTGCCGTAGTTGATCGCAAAGGCGTCCCGGCCGCCGTGGAGCGTATGGGAGAAGACCGCGTCCTCGAAGATCGGAAAGGCCTGCACGGCGCCGATCTCGTCGTGGTAGATGGTGACGAACTCGCGGAACGGCTGGTGACGCTCCGGGTAGGTGAAGACGTTGTCAGGGAAGGTGCCGGCCGGAAAGAAGCCGGCGCTGGCGCCGCCGGGCGAGGAGCCGGCGATGACCGCGGTCAGGTCGCCGTGCACGATCTCGGTGCCGTCCAGCATCTTGAGGATGGGGAGCCCGGCGCGGGCGTGCCCCGTCGGATACCGCGCCTCATAGTCGACGATCGGCTGCCCCTTGGCGGTCGTCCCCTGGCTGGCCAACCGCAGGTCCTCCTCGGTGACCTGGCTGCGGTACCAGCGCGCCCCCGGGGGCTCGACGATCACCGCGCCGAAGAGGCCCGAGTTGATCGAGCCGCCATCCCCCTCGCCGCCGTTGGTGGCGCCGGCGCTGTAGAGGACGTGCTCGCCCTCGCGCTCGGCGTAGAGCGTGTAGGTCCGGCTCTGGCCGACGGCCGCCAGGCTGCTCGCGTTGCGGCCGACGAAGGAACCGTCGTCGGCGATCGACTCGACGAGTTGCAGACCCACGGCATGGACCGAGGCGCGCCGGGTCGCCGGCTGCTCCTGGTCCACCTTGGACGAGGCGAGCAGGTCCTGGAAGTCGATCCGCAGGCAGTCGCCCACGTTCATGCGCAGCACCAACGGCCGCGGCCGTTTGCCTTGCCGCAGCTGGACGTTGCCGGGCGACAGCGTCGTGCCGCTGACCGGCACCACGTCCCGCCGCAGGGCGTACATCATCCCCTGGGGCTGGACGGCCCCCAGGCGGTTCCAGAAGAACGCCTGGTCGAAGGCGACCACGTCCGCGGTGATCGTCCGAGAGCAGGTCTGGGCCTGGGAGGCCGCGGGAGCTGTGAGCAGGAACAGGGTGAGACCTTGAAGCCAGAGACGAGGTCGGTACCGGCGGGCCATTGGATCTCCTCTTCGAGGTGGAGCGTGAACGGCGTCCAAATCGTTGCGAGCCGATGCCAGTATTTAAGTGTAAATACCAATGATCGGATCTAGGTCTACGTCAGACCCTGGGAGATTGGACAATCCGGAGACCCCGCCCGGAACAGCAGTGGGGGGACGACATCCCCCGCGAGGGTTGCTAGAGGATCTCGCCGAGGACCGCGAGCAGGCGGTCGGCCTCTTCGTTGGTGTTGTAGAAGTGCGGCGCGGCGCGCAGGCGGCCGGCGCGGGCGGCGAGGATGACGTCCCGCCCGGCGAGCGCCTGCGCCAGCTCCTCGGAGTTGCGCTGGGGATGGATGGCGGTGACGATGCCGGAGGTCTCGCCGGGGAGGCGGGAGCTGATGACGGAAAACCCGAGGTCGAAGAAGCCGCGGGCGATCCGTCCGGCCAGGGCCAGGACCCGCTCCTCGACCGCGGCGGGGCCGGCCTCCAGGATCACCTCCAGCGAGCCGCCCAGGGCCATGATGCCGAAAACGTTCAGCGTGCCGCTCTCGAAGCGCTTCGCCCCCTGGTTCCAGGTGAGGTCGAGCTCGGTCCATTCATAGAGGTTGCGCATCGACCGCCAACCCGAGCGGGCCGGCCGCACGCGCTCGACGACGCGGTCCGAGACGTAGAGGAGGCCGATCCCCTCGGGTCCCAGCAGCCACTTGTGCGCGGCGGCCACCGCGACGTCCACGAGGTCGCGCTCGACGTCGAGCACCAGTCCGCCCAGGCCCTGGATCACGTCCACCACGAACAGGACGTCCCGCTCGCGGCAGACGGCGCCGATCCGGGCGAGGTCGGAGCGGAAGCCGCTGGCGTACTGCACCCAGGAGAGCGCCACCGCCCGGGTGCGGCCGTCGATCAGCCCCAGCAACTCGCCGGGGTCGATCCGCCCCTGCCTCTCCTTCGCCAGGCGGACCTCGACGCCGCGCTCGGCCAGACGCATCCAGGGATAGGCGTTGGACGGGAACTCGAGCGCGGCGCTCACCACGTTGTCGCCGGGCCGCCAGTCGATCCCCTCGGCGACCATCGACACGCCGGTCGAGGTGTTTTCGACGAAGGCCACCTCGTGCGGATGGCGGGCGCCGAGCAGTTGGGCGGCGAGCCCGCGCACCCGCTCGGCCTCGGCGTTGCGGTCGGGCCAGTGGCGGTCGCCGGTGCGCGAGACCGTGTCGGCGAGCGCCGCCACCCGCTCGGCCGAGCGCCGGGGGAGCGCCGCCACGCCCGCGTGGTTCATATAGACGTACCGCTCGGTGACCGGAAACTCCCGCCGGAACCTCTCCAGGGTCACGCCGTCCATGGTCTCCTCTCTTCCTTATTCTTGATTCTTATTCGGGGGCCGGCTCTTCGTCCGGCAGGGGTCGGGCCCGGCTCACGCGGAGCTCGAGCATCAGCAAAGCGGGGAGGCCGATCGCCAGCACCAGGATGTAGTGGACCCCGCGGTAGAGCAGGCTGCCGGCCGTGGCCTCGACGGGGTCCATCCCCAGGGCGGTGAACGAGGCCACCATGGCCGCCTCGGTGGTGCCGATGCCCCCCGGGGTGCCGGTCAGCATCCCGGCCGCGTTGCCCAGCGCGACGCCGGCGAGCACCACCAGCGGCGCGACCTGCTCGCCGATCGCCAGGAAGACCACCCACTGGGCCACGACGTTCCCCAGGAAGACCCCGGTCCCGAGGACCGCGGCCGGGCCGTGCGGGCCGTTGCTGAGCAGGCGCATGAACACCCCGACCGCCTCGTGGCCGTGGGCGTAGAAGCGCTGCGAGCTCCCCTCGGCCCGCTCCGCCCGCCGGGCCAGGAACCGCGCCAGCGGGTTCGTCCCGGAGCGTCCGCCGCGGCGGATCCAGACGATCAGCCCGGCGGCGACCGCGAGCAGGGCGACGAGCGCGGCGACGCTCAGCCCGACGCGGCCGATCGACGCGGCGACCACGATCACCGCGATCCAGGTGCAGGTGCTCATCGCCGCGTGGTGGGCCACCTGGTCGTAGAGGACGACGCCATAGAGCACGCCGAAGGGCCGGGAGACGGCCTGGGCGAAATACCGCGCGCGCACCAGGCCGCCGATCAGGCGCGCCGACGGGGTGATCAGGTTCAGCGCCGACGAGGCGAGCAGCACGAAAAAGCCGAAGACCGGCCCCGGGCTCCCGCCGATCGAGCGGCGCGACGCCAGGCGGAACCGCCAGTCCCAGAACACGAACCGGAGGAGCAGGATCACCGTGCCGACCGCCAGCAGCGGCCAGCTCGCCGCCGCCACCCGGGCCGCCAGGTCCGACCATTCGATGCCCGCGATCAGCCGCCAGGTGAAGTAGACGCCCAGCGCGACCAGCCCGATCTTGAGCGCGGTGATCCCCCAGCGCTTGAGCAGGGAGGTTGGAGGAGGAGTGGTTTCGGGGGTCATGAAAGCGGGACCGTCGTAAGTGAGCCGCTTAGGATAGCGTACCCACCGGGGTTGACGGCCGGCAGTCCATGAGGAACGCTTGCCGCCGGCCCCGGGATGACCGAGACCTTCAAAAAGGAGAGCCCATGGCAGACGCCAAGATCACTGTGTTGAGGAACGGTCCCTTCCGGCTGGAAGGAGAGAATCTCCAGCTCGTCGACCCCGCCGGCCAGCCCTATGGGCTCGGCGGGCGGACCGTGGTGTCGCTCTGCCGCTGCGGTTTCTCTTCCAACAAGCCGTTCTGCGACGGCAGCCACAACCACCACGGCTTCCAGGACGAGCCGCAGGCGCGCGACCTGCCGCCGAAGAAGGTGTAGAGGAGGTCTCCAGTATGCCGTGCCGCGCCGGTCTCCTGGCCCTGAGCCTGACGTTGCTCGCCCCCTGGCCGGCGCCCGGCCAGACCCTGAACGCCCGGTTGACCCAGGGGGCCGCCGCCGATTGGCGCACGGTCGAGACCGGCCATTTCCGCGTCCACTACCCCGCCGAGTCCGAAGCCTGGGCGCGGCGCGCCGCCGCCCGCCTGGAGTCGATCCGCGAGCGGGTCGCGGCGGAGGTGGGCTACGCGCCGCCGGAGGTGGTGGACGTGCTGGTGTCGGACCCGGTCGCCGACCCGAACGGCATGGCCTTCCCCTTCCTGGGGTGGCCGCGCATGGTGCTGTGGACCAGCCCGCCCGGGCCGGAGTCGGTGCTCGGGCACTACCGCGACTGGGGAGAGCTGCTGATCGTGCACGAGGACACCCATCTCGTGCACCTGCTGCGCCCGTCGCGCAACCCGGTGCGCCGCCTGCTCGGGAGCCTCGTCCCCATGGGGCCGATCGCCCTCGGCGCGCCGCGCTGGGTCTCCGAAGGCTACGCCACGGTGGTCGAGGGGCGGCTGACCGGCGCCGGCCGGCCGCACGGCGACGTGCGGGCGTCGGTCCTGCGGCGCTGGGGTCAGACCGGCAAGCTCCCTGGCTACGGCCAACTGGCCTCCGACTCCAAGAGCTGGCAGGGGCTCTCCATGGCCTACCTGGTCGGGTCGGCCTATCTCGAATGGCTGGAGGAGCGGGCCGGGCCGGGGAGCCTGCGGAAGCTCTGGGCGCGCATGACGGCGCGCGAGGCCCGCGGCTTCGAGGAGGCCTTCGAGGGCGTCTTCGGCGATTCGCCGGCCAACCTCTACGACCGCTTCCGCGCCGAGCTGACTGCCGGCGCCCTCGAGGTGGAGCGGCGGATCGAAACCGCCGGGACCGCCGCCCGGCGGGAAGGCGCGATGTGGCAGGACCTCACCTGGACCACCGGCGCGCCGGCCCTCTCGCCCGACGGCAAACAGCTCGCCATCGTCCTGCGCGGCCGCGACGAGCCTACCCGGCTGGTGGTCTGGTCGACCGAGCCGGACGAAAAGGCCGAGACGGAGTGGAAGGAGCGCCAGGAGCGGATCCTGGAGCGCGACCCGGAGGACATCCCGGCGGTGCGCGACCGGCCCCTCGCCCGGGAGCCGCTCCATACCCTGAGCCCCGGCGACGACGTCGCCCCCACGACGCCGCGCTGGATGCCCGACGGCCGCTCGATCCTGTTCGTGCGCTTCGAGCCGGACGCCCAAGGCTTCCTCCATCCCGACCTCTTTCTATGGACTCCGGAAGAGGGGGAGGTGAAACGCCTGACGCGCGAGGCCGACCTGCGCCTCCCCGATCCATCGCCGGACGGTACCTGGGCGGTGGCGGTGCGCAACCGCCACGGCCTCTCCCAGGTGGTGCGGGTGGACCTGCGGACCGGCGCGGTGGAGCCGCTCACCGAGCCGTCGGTCGAGGTGGTCTACGACAGCCCGCGGCTCTCGCCCGACGGCCGGCGGGTCGCTTTCGCGCGCCACCGCGAAGGCGCGTGGCGGCTGGTCCTCCGCGACCTCGCGTCCGATGAAGAGACGGCGCTCGCCCCGCCGGGAGAGGGGACGATCGCCTACCCGGCCTGGAGCGCCGACGGCAATCACGTCTATGCGGCGGTCGGCGACCGCGGGTTCATCGACGTCTGGGCCTTTCCAACGACCGCCAACGCCAACCCCGTGCGGCTCACCCGGACCCAGGGCGCCGCCATGGCGCCAGCCCCGACGCCCGACGGCTCCGCCCTCTTCTACCTGAACCTCGATCCGGCCGGGCTCGACCTCTACCGCTTCGATCTCGGGGAAGCGCGAGGGACGGCGCTGATGCCCGTCGAGATCCCCGCGGGCCTGGTGCCGGCGGTCCCGCCGCCGGCCCCGGAGCGCCCGGAGCCGTTCCGGCTCGCCGAGGTCCCCGCGGGCCGTCCGTACGGGATCGGCCGGCAGGAGCTCTACCCGCTGCTCGGCGGCAGCACCTCGTCTTCCGGCGGCGCCTGGGAGGTCGGCGTGCGCGGCGGCGACGTGGTGGGGCGCCTCGGCTGGCTGGCGCTCGGCTCGATCAGCCAGGACGGCTGGCCGGAAGGCGGCGCCGTGGCCGCCGCGTGGCGCGGTTGGCCGGTGACGCTCAGCGTCCACCTCTTCCGCGCCGCGGAGCGTCCCTCCGAGCAGAGGGACGACCTGCCGCTCTCAGGAAGCGCTCTCGACCTCGACCGCCAGGGTTTCGAGCTCGCCGCCGGCTGGGGCCGGCTGTGGAGCGGCGGCGGCTTCGCCCTCGACAGCCGCCTCCTCTGGAACGAGGTCGAGCCGCGCGGCGGCGACGCCCTTCATCAGAACATCGCCTCGCTCGCCGGCGACTTCTACGGGCAGCGCCGCTGGGGGGACTGGAGCCTGGAGCACGGGGCCGGCGCGAGCTACGAGGCGGGCCGCTCGGACGGCGACGGCTGGTCCCGCTTCGGCGGCGGGCTGCGGCTCGGGTTCGGCCACGACGACGCCCGCCTGCGGCTCTCCTGGCGCCGCGACGGCTCGGAGGACCTGGTCCAGCCGTTCGACCTCTTCCAGCTCGGCGGCCCGGAGACCGGCCTGCTACCCGGCTCGGCCCAGGGCGGCCGGATCGCGGTGCCCGCCCTGCCCGCCGGCACCCTGCTGGGCCGGGAGCACGAAGGGCAACGGGTCGAGCTGCTCGGGCTGCTGCCGGCGCCGCTCTTCTACGAGCGCCACCGCCTGTGGAGCGAAGGCGCGCCGCGCGGCGACTGGCTGGAGCTCGCGGGCATCGAGTGGCGCCTGTCGGTCGACCCGATCCCGATCGGCCGGGTGCCGGCCCTCGACCTCCGCGCCGGCGTGGCGCAGGTCCTCGAGGGACCGTTCGAAGACGAGACCCGCGGCTGGTTGATCGCGGTCTGGAGGCCTTGAGGCGTACAATCGCCTTTTGCTCCGCAGTCCGGGGTAGACGTGTCCGACCGCCTCTTCATCATCCGCCTGTCCGGCGACTTCTACACCAAGTCGCGCGGCACCCGCCTGCAGTTCCAGCGCCGGCTGGCGACCAACCTCCGCGATGCGCTGGCGACTCACGGCATGCGCTACCGGCTGGAGCGCACCTGGAGCCGGTTCTATCTGCGCACCCCGGACGCCGCCGCCCCCGAGGTGCTGGCGCGGGTCTTCGGCGTCCAGTCGGTCTCCGAGGTCGAGCACCGCTCCTGGCAGACCCTGGACGACGTGGTCGCCCAGGGCGTGGAGGTCTTCGCCGAGGGGGTCCAGGGCCGGAGCTTCGCCGTGCGCGCCAGCCGCCGCGGCAAGGACCGGGACGGCATCGGGTTCCGCTCGCAGGCGGTGGAGGTCGCCCTCGGCCGCGCCCTGCTCGACGCCGGCGCGAAGCGGGTGGACCTCGGGGCGCCGGAGGTGACGGCGCACGTCGAGCTGGAGCCCGGCGGCGCCCACTACTTCGTCGAGAAGGTGCCAGGCCGCGGCGGCCTCCCCGTCGGCGTCGAAGGCCGCGCCATCTCTCTGGTCTCCGGCGGCTTCGACTCGGCCGTCGCCAGCTGGCTGATGCTGAAGCGCGGCGTGCAGCTCGACTACGTCTTCTGCAACCTGGGGGGCGCCTCGCACCGGCTCGGCGCCCTCAAGGTGCTCCAGGTGCTGGCGGAGCGCTGGAGCTACGGCTACCAGCCGCGGTTCCATGAGATCGACCTGCGGCCGCTCGCCGAGGAGCTCCAGGCCAAGACCCAGCCGCGCAACTGGCAGGTGCTGCTCAAGCGGCTGATGCTGCGCGCCGGCGAGACGGTCGCCCGCCGCACCCGGCGGACCGGCCTGATCACCGGCGACGCCATGGGCCAGGTCTCGTCCCAGACGCTGCAGAACCTCGCCGTGGTCTCGCAGGCGGCGACCGCCATGCCGGTCCTGCGGCCCCTGCTCGGCTTCAACAAGGAAGAGATCATCGCGCTGGCGCGCCAGATCGGCATCTACGACCTGGCGGCCGCGGTGGGCGAGTACTGCGCCCTGGCCGCCCGCCGGCCGGCGACCCGGGCGCCGCTCCAGGAGGTCCTGGCGGAGGAGTCGGCGCTCGACCCCGGGCTCCTCAAGGAGCTGATCGCGGCGCGGCGGACCTACGAGCTGCGGCGGCTCGGCCCCGACGCGCTCGGCATGGACGACCTCGCGATCGACCATGTGCCGGCGGGGGCCACCGTCCTCGACCTGCGCTCCCGCCAGGCCTACCAGGCCTGGCACTACCCCGGCGCCTTGAACCTCGACCTCCCCCGCGCCGTCGAGGTCTACGGCTCGTTCGACCGCGACCCCCTGTACGTCCTGGTCTGCGAGGTGGGGCTCAAGAGCGCGCACCTCGCCGAGCGCATGCGGCAGGCCGGCTTCCAGGTCCACCACTTCGGAGGCGGCGCCAGGGAGCTGATGGCGCTCGCCGAAAAAGAGCGGCGGCTCGACCCGATCCTGCTCGCCCCCGCCCTCAGGGACTGAGGGGTACACTGAAGATGCCTCTTTCAGAATCAACGACCTGGAAGAACTTGCTTGCATCGCAACATGCAAGAGACTATTCTCAGTCCCCTTTCATCCACATGAGCCGATGATGCACGCGCTTCGAGACGCGGTCCCTTCGCGGGACGCCGAGCAGTGGTTCCGCACCCTGGCGGAGACCACGTCCACGGCCATATTCGTCTACCAGGCGGACCGGCTCATCTATGTCAACCAGGCCTGTGAGGCACTGACCGGCTACACCGCCGCGGAGCTGCTCCAGCTCGCCCCCTGGCAGCTGGCGCACCCCGACCACCAGGCGGCGGCGCGCGAGCGCGTCGCGGCGCGGCTGCGCGGCGAGCCGGTGCCGGCGCGCTACGAGATCAAGCTCCTCACCCGCGACGGCCGCGAGCGCTGGGTCGAGCTCACCTCCGCGGTGATGGACGCGGACGGGCGGCCCGCCGCGCTCGCCACCGCCCTGGACATCACCGAGCGCAAGCTCGCCGAGGTCGCCCTGCGCGAGAGCAGCGCCCGGCTGGAGCTCGCCCAGTGGGTCTCCGGCGTCATCACCTGGGAGTGGAACCTGCTGACCGACGAGATCGCGGTCTCGCCGCACGCCACCGAGGTGCTGGGGGTCCGGCAGCCGTGGAGCACCGGCCGGGAGCTCCTCGAGGCCGTCTACAAGGACGACCGCGAGGCGCTGATCCGGTCGTTGCGCCTCTGCCTGCAGGAGGACCAGGACTTCGCCGCCGAGCTGCGCGTCGTCACGCCGGACGGCAAGCTGCTCTGGATCGCCGAGCGCGGGCGCGCCCTGCGCGACGAGACCGGCACGCCCGTGCGGCTGATCGGCGTCGCGCACGACGTCAGCGAGCGCAAGCGCGCCGAGGATCGGCTGCGTGCCATCGTCGACGGCACCTCCTCGGCGATCGGCACCGACTTCCTGCGCTCGCTCGTCCGCCACCTGGCCGAGGCGCTCGGCGTCCGCTACGCCTTTGCCTCCGAGGTGGCCGCCGCGAACCGGGTACGGCTCGTCGCCCTCTGGGCCGGCGACCGCTACGGCGAGCCGTTCGAGTACGACACCCGCGGCACCCCGAGCGAGAACGTGGTCGGCCGCCAGTTCTGCTACATCGCCTCCGAGGCCTGGCGGCTGTTCCCCGAAGACGCCTGGCTGCAGTCGGCGCGCATCGAGAGCTACGTCGCCGTGCCGCTGTTCGACGGCGGCGGCCGGCCGCTCGGCCATATCGGGGTGATGGACGACCGGCCGCTCGGGGCGGGGGTCCCCGCCATGTCGATCCTCAAGATCTTCGCGGCGCGCGCCGGCGCCGAGATCGAAAGGAAGCTCGCCGAGGAGGCGCTCGCCGAGGAGAAAGAGCGCGCGCAGGTGACCCTCGCCTCGATCGGCGACGGCGTCATCCGCACCGACGCCCGGGGACGTATCGACTACCTCAACCCGGTCGCCGAGAGGCTGACCGGCTGGAGCGTGGCCGAGGCGCAGCAGCAGCCGGTGGCGCGGATCTACCACGTCCTCGAGGAGACCAACAGCAACCCCCGCGCCGACCTCGTCGAGCGCTGCCTGCGCGAAGGGCGGGTCGTCGAGCCGGCCGGCGTCTCGCTGCTGGTGCCGCGCCACGGCGGCGAGCTGGCGATCCGCGACTCGGTGGCGCCGATCCGCGACCGGCAGGGCCGCATCGCCGGCACCGTGCTGGTGTTCAAGGACATCACCCAGCTCCGCGGCATGGAACGGGAGATGGTCTACCTCTCCCGGCACGACCCGCTGACCGGGCTGATCAACCGCCGTGAGTTCGAGAAGCGCCTCCAGCTCTGTCTGGAAGCCGCCCGCGAGAAGGAGCGCCCGCACGCCCTCTTCTACCTCGACCTCGACGAGTTCAAGGTGATCAACGACACCTGCGGCCACCTCGCCGGGGACGAGATGCTCAAGCAGGTGGCCACCCTGCTGCGGTCGCGCCTGCGGACCGCCGACGTCCTGGCCCGGCTGGGCGGTGACGAATTCGGCGTCCTCCTCGAAGACACGCCGCTCGACCGGGCGCGCCAGCTCGGCGAGGAGCTGCGGCAGGAGATCCGCCAGTTCCGCTTCGCCTGGCAGGAGAGGATCTTCGACCTCGGGGCGAGCATCGGCCTGGTGCCGATCCACGCCGGCTCCGGCGACCTGGAGCAGGTGCTCGCCGCCGCCGACGCCGCCTGCTACGTCGCCAAGGAGAGCGGACGCAACCGCATCCACGAGTACCAGCCGGACGACCGCGCGCTCGCCGAGCGCCACGGCGAGATGCAGTGGATCCACCGC
>JBKKAU010000813.1:0-1531 GCA_046714475.1 Thermoanaerobaculia bacterium | reverse complement strand
CGCTGCCGCCGGGGGCGTGGCCTCTGCGGGTGCCCTGTTAGCGTGCGGCGGGCGGGTCGCCGCCGCCCGGCGTCGGCCGGGTGAAGCCCGCCAGCGTCCGGCGCCAGAAGGCCTCGGCGCCGCCCTGGTCCTGCCCCTCCAGCCACTGGATGTAGTCGCGGAACCGGCGCCCCGGCTCGACCGTGGGCTGGCCGCCGCGCGCCAGGATCTCGTAGAGGGTAAACACCTCGCGGATCAGCGGCGGCGAGGACCAGCCGTCCATCAACAGGTGATGATGGCTCCAGATCAGCTCGTGGGTATCGTCGGCCGTCTGGATGATGTAGGAGCGCATCAGCGGCGCCTGGTCGAGGCGGAACGGCTGCCGCCGGTCCTCCTGCCAACGCTCCGCCAGGCGCTCGCGTTGGGCCTCGGGCGCCAGCCCGCGCCAATCCTCGCAGACGACTCCCGCGGCCACCCACGGGACCACCACCTGGAGGGGACGGTCCAACCCTTCCCAGACGTAGAAGGTGCGCAGCACCGCGTGGCGGCCGATGGCGAGCTGCCAGGCCTGCTCCAGCAGGTCGACGTCGAGCGCGCCGACCAGCGTGCAGGTCATCTGCTCCAGGTAGAGCCCCGAGTCCGGCGAGGTCAGGCTGTGGAACATCAGGCCCTGCTGCAGCGGCGAGAGCGGATAGGCGTCCTCGATCTCGCGGTCGCCCAGGAGCCTCTCCAGCACCTCCCGCTCCTCCTGGGTGATCAGCGACCGGCCTGCCTCGGCCGCGGATTCCGGCGCGGCCGGCGACCCCGGCGTGACATCGCCGATGACCTCGGCCAGCTCGGCGACGGTCTGGTGCTGGAAGAGCTGGTTGCTGGTCAGCTCGATGCCGGCGGTGCGCGCCCGGGCGAGCACCTGGATGCCCAGCACCGAGTCGCCTCCCAGCTCGAAAAAGTTGTCGTGGGCCCCCACGCTCTCGATGCCGAGCACGTCCTGCCAGACCTCGGCCAGCAGCCGCTCGGTCCCGGTCTTGGGCTCGACGTAGGCGGTCGGCATGTTCGGCCGCGGGTGGGCGGCGCGCGCCGGCCCCTTGGCGACGCTGTCGAGCAGGCTCTGGTCGCGCGCCCGCGCCATCTGCTGGAGCAGGACGCTCAGGTCGCGCGGCGAGACCGCGACCTGCGGCCCGGGACGCCGCGACAGGATGCGCCGGAACGCCTCCAGCCCCTCGGCGTTGAGCATGCCGCCCTGGGCGAACAGGCTCTCCCCCTTCTCCGGGTTGCCCGCCGGGGCGGCCGCGGCGGCCGGAGCCGGAGCTTCGGCCCCAGGCTCCGCCGCCTCGCCTCCCCGCTGGAGCCGCGATACGGCCTCGCCGACGCGCTTCATCTGGAAGCCCTCGATGTCGACCAGGACCTCGCCCGACTCGTCGAGCAGGGTGACGTCCGAGGCGATCACGCCGCCGCCCCCGCGGTCCTCGCCCCGGCCGACCCACCGGTAGAAGCGGGGCGGCAGCCGCCGGACGACCGTGACCCGGCCGAAAGGGAGAGGCACGTGGTTTTG
>JBKKAU010000812.1:0-6459 GCA_046714475.1 Thermoanaerobaculia bacterium | reverse complement strand
TCCATGGGCATCCTGGTGCGCGAGGTCGCCGCGCTCTATCCGGCCTTCGCCGCGGGCCAAGCCTCGCCCCTCCCTGACCTGCCGGTGCAGTACGCGGATTTCTCCGTCTGGCAGCGCTCCTGGCTGCGCGGCGAGGTGCTGGAGCAGGAGATCACATTCTGGCGGCAGCGGCTCGCCGGGCTGACGCCGCTCCTGGAGCTGCCCGCCGACCGCCCCCGGCCCGCGCTGCTGAGCCACCGCGGCGCCACCCGGCCGCTGAGCCTGCCGGCCGCCCTCGTCCGGCAGGCCGAGGCCCTGGGCCGGCGCGAGGGGGCGACGCTCTTCATGGTGCTCCTCGCCGCCTTCCAGGCCCTGCTGGCGCGCGCCAGCGGGCAGGACGACCTCGCGGTGGGCTCCCCCGTCGCCGGCCGCAACCGGGTGGAGACCGAAGGGCTGATCGGGTTCTTCGTCAATACGCTGGTCCTGCGGGGGGATCTGGCAGGCGCCCCCACGTTCCGCGAGCTCCTCGGCCGGGCGCGCGAGACCGCGCTTGCCGCCTGGCTGCACCAGGACGTGCCGTTCGAAAAGCTCATCGAGGAGTTGGCGCCGGAGCGCAGCCTCGCCCACACGCCGCTGTTCCAGGTGATGCTCGCGCTGCAGAACGCACCGTTCGGAGAGCTGGAGATCGAGGACCTGCTCCTGCGGCCGGTCGACGTCGCGGGGACCACGGCGAAGGTCGACCTCACGGTGAGCTTCGCGGAGCGCGATGATCGCGGGGGTGCCCTGGAGGGGGCGATCGAATACGCCACCGACCTCTATGACGCCGCTACCGTGGACCGGCTGGGGGGATGGCTCGCACGGCTGCTCGCGGCCGCCGCCGCCGACCCGGACCTGCGGGTCGCGGAGCTGCCTCTCCTCTCCTCCGGCGAGCGCCACCAGGTGCTCACGGAGTGGAACGACACGGGGGAGGAGGGCTGGCAGGGCTCCGTGACCTCCCTGGTGGAGCGCTGGGGCCGCGAACGGCCCGACTCTCCGGCGGTGATGGACGCGGCGGGCCTCACGGTGACCTACGCCGAGCTCGCCGGGCGCGCCGGCCGGCTGGCCTGCTTCCTGCGGCGTCTGGGCGTGGGACCGGAGTCCATCGTGGCCGTGCTGATGGAGCGCTCGGCGGAGCTGCTGGTGGGCCAGCTGGGCGTCCTCAAAGCCGGCGCGGCCTACCTCTCCCTCGACCCAGCCCATCCCGCCGAGCGCCTCACCTTCATGCTCGAAGAGACGGCGGCCCCGGTGGTGCTGAGCCAGGAGTCCCTGCTACCCCGGCTGGCCGGGTCGCGGGCGCGGATCGTCTGCCTGGACCGCGACTGGGAGAAAATCGCGCTCCGCTCGCCGCTGCCGGCGCTGGCGGTGGAGCCGGAGCAGCTCGCCTATGTGCTCTACACCTCCGGCTCGACGGGTCGGCCCAAGGGGGTGCAGATCGCGCACCGCGGGCTGCTCAACCTGGTGCGCTGGGACCTGCGCGCGCACGGCACGGGGCCGGGAGACCACCGCACCCAGGTGGCGAGCCTCGGTTTCGACGCTTCGGTCTGGGAGATCTGGTCCTGCCTGGCCTCCGGGGGGACCCTCCATCTGCCTGCGGAGGAAGCGCGGCTGGACCCACAGCGGCTGGCCGACTGGATGGCCGAGCGCGGCGTCACCGTCTCCTTCCTGCCCACCCCGCTGGCCGAGTCGCTCCTCGCCGGCGGTGGGCCTCGGATCCCGTCCTTGCGCCGGCTGCTGGTGGGAGGCGACCGCCTGCTCCTCCGCCCTGAGCCGGGGTGCGGCTTCACCCTGGTCAACCTCTATGGTCCGGCGGAGGCGTCGGTGGTGACCAGCGCCGGCGCGGTACTGCCGGAGGCGGGGGCGGCCCCCCATTCTTCCCCTACTTTGGGCCGGCCCATCGACGGCCTGCAGGTCCATCTGCTGGACCGGTCTCTGCAACCGGTGCCGCCAGGGGTGGCCGGGGAGCTTTGCGTGGGCGGACCCGGCCTGGCCCGCGGGTACCTGGGGGACCCGGGCCGCACGGCGGAACGGTTCCTGCCGGACCCCTGGGGGTCGGGTGAGCGGCTCTACCGCACGGGAGACCTCTGCCGCCACCGCCGCGACGGCGAGATCGAATTCCTCGGCCGGGTGGACCACCAGGTCAAGATCCGCGGCCAGCGCATCGAGCTCGGCGAGATCGAGGCGGCGCTGCTGGAGCTGCCCGGAGTCCGCGAGGCGGTGGTGGTGGCGCGCGAGGACCGCTCCCAGCTGGTCGCCTACGTGGTGGGGGACGTGGAAGTCGACGCGCTGCGCCGGTCTCTGCGCGAGCGGCTGCCCGGCGCCATGGTGCCCTCGGCGTTCGTGCCGCTCGCGGCGTTCCCCTTGACGCCCAACGGCAAGGTGGATCGGAAGGCGTTGTCTGCCGGGGCGGCGCCCGTCCCGGTCCCCTCCGGCCTGACGCCCGAGGAGGGCCGCAGCGGGCTCGAAGACGCCGTGGCCGGCGTCTGGTGCGAGGTCCTGGGCTTGCCGCGGGTCGGCGCCGAGGAGAATTTCTTCGACCTGGGCGGCCACTCGCTGTTGCTCACCCGGGTGCAGGCGCTGCTGCGCGACCGGCTGGGACGGGAGGTCAGCCTGCTGGACCTCCTGAGCCACACCACCGTCCGCGCCCTGGCGCGACATCTTGAAACCGGCTTGAAGCCCGGGCTGGAGCCCGCACTGGTCGTGGCCGAGCCCGCGCCTCTGCGCGCCGCCGGAACACGGACACCGGGCAGCGGTGCCGTCGCGATCATCGGCCTCTCCGGCCGTTTCCCCGGCGCGTCCGGCGTCGAGGCCCTGTGGGCCAACCTGTGCGCCGGTATCGCTTCCATCGCCCGCTTCAGCGACGAAGAGCTCGCCGCCTCCGGCGTCCCGCCCGAGCTGCGGCGCGACCCCCGCTACGTGCCGGCCGCCGGGATGCTCGACGGGGTGGAGCTGTTCGACGCCGGCTTCTTCGGCTACAACCCGCGCGAGGCCGAGCTCCTGGATCCGCAGCAGCGCGTGTTCCTCGAGTGCGCCTGGGAGGCCCTGGAGAATGCCGGCTACGACTCCCTGCGCGTGCCGGGGCCGGTCGGCGTGTTTTCCAGCCTGGGGTACAGCCGCTACCTGCATCAGGTCCTCTCCGCCGACCCCGCGGCGGGCGGGCTCCAGCTCCTGCTGGGCAACGACAAGGACTTCCTCTCCACCCGCGTCTCCTACAAGCTGGACCTCTCAGGCCCCAGCATGACGGTGCAGACGGCCTGCTCCAGCTCGCTGGTGGCGGTCCACCTGGCGTGCCAGAACCTCCTTCTCGGCGCCTGCGACATGGCGCTGGCCGGCGGCGTGTCCATCGGCCTGCCGCAACGCGCCGGCTATCTCTATGAAGAGGGGGGCATCGTCTCCCCCGACGGCTGCTGCCGCGCCTTCGACGCCGAGGCGCGCGGCACGGTGGGAGGGAGCGGCGCCGGCATCGTCGTGCTCAAGCGGCTCGAGGACGCGCTGGCGCACGGCGACACCATCCATGCCGTCCTCCTCGGCTCGGCGGTCAACAACGACGGCGGCTCCGGCAAGGCGGGCTACACCGCGCCGAGCGTCGCCGGGCAGGCGGCGGTCATCGCCGCGGCGCTCGCCGCCGCCGGGGTGTCGCCGGAGAGCATCGGCTACGTCGAGGCGCACGGCACCGCGACGCCTCTCGGCGACCCCATCGAGGTCGCCGCCCTCAATCTGGCCTTCAAAGGGGCCTTCCGCGGGACCGGCAGCACCGGTTCCTGCCTCCTCGGCTCGGTCAAGACCAACGTCGGCCACCTGGACGCCGCAGCCGGCGTCACCGGCCTGATCAAGACGGCGCTCGCCCTGGAGCACCGCCAGATCCCGCCCAGCCTGCACTTCCGGACGCCGAACCCGGTCATCGACTTCGCCGCGAGCCCGTTCCGGGTGGCCGACCGCCTCACCGATTGGAACAGCGACTGGCCCGCGGACGGCGAGCCCCGCCGCGCCGGGGTGAGCGCGTTCGGCATCGGCGGTACCAACGTGCACGCGGTGCTCGAAGAGGCGCCTCCGGCCGCGCCGTCCGGTCCGTCGCGCCCCTGGCAGGTGCTGCTGCTCGCGGCGCGCACGCCCGGCGCCCTGGAACGGATGACGGACAACCTCGCCTACCGCTTAGAGAGCGACCCGGACCTCCACCTGGCGGACGCCGCCTACACCCTGCGGATGGGCCGGCGGCCATTCGCGCACCGCCGCGCGGTCCTGGCGGCAACGCGTGAGCAGGCCGTGGCGGCGCTGCGGACGCGCGACCCGCAGAAGGTCTGGACCGCGGGCCGGGAGGAGGGCCGCCGCGGCGTGGCCTTCCTGCTGCCCGGAGTCGGCGACCAGTATCCGGGCATGGCCCGGGACCTCTACCAGGAGGAGCCGGTCTTCCGGCAGGAGATCGACCGCTGCGCCGAGCTGCTCCTGCCGCACCTCGGGCTCGACCTGCGCGAGGCGCTGTTCGCTGAAGAGGAAGCTCCCGACCTGCGCACCCTGTTCGGGCGTGGTGAGCGCCGCGAGACGGCCGCGCGGGCGCTGCTTCGTGAGACCCGCATCGCGCAGCCGGCGATGTTCGCCGTGGGCTATGCCCTCGCCCGGCTGTGGATGAGCTGGGGGGTGCGGCCGGCGGCCCTCCTCGGCTACAGCCTGGGAGAGTACACGGCGGCCTGCCTGGCCGGCGTGATGGAGCTCCCCGACGCCCTGGCGCTGGTGGCCCGGCGCGCCAGGCTCATCGGCGAGCTCGCGCCGGGAGCCCTGCTGGCCGTGCCGCTGGCCGAGGAGGAGACGCGGGCGCGGCTCACCCCGGAGCTCTCCCTCGCCGCGGTCAACGCCCCGGCGGTGTCGGTGGTGGCCGGCCCCCCCGAGGCAATCGCCGGGCTGGAGCGGCGGCTCGCCGAGGAGGGGCTGCTCTGCCGCCGGCTGCAGGCGGACCAGGCCTTCCACTCCTGGATGATGCAGCCGATTGCCGGCGCGCTGCGCGAGTTGCTGCGCGCCATCCCCCTGGCGCCGCCGCGCATCCCCTATCTCTCGAACGCCACGGGGACCTGGATCTCGTCTGCCCAGGCCACCGATCCGGACTACTGGGTGAGCCACCTCGTCTCGCCGGTCCACTTCGCCGACGGCGTCGCCGAGCTGTGGCGCGAGCCGGGACGGGTGCTGCTGGAGATGGGTCCTGGCCAGACGCTGGGCAGCCTGGCCCTCCAGCAGATCCCGGCGGAAGGGGCCGTCTTCTCCTCGCTGCGTCACGAGCTCGACCGGCAGCCGGACCAGCGGTTCCTGCTGCAGAGCCTGGGCCGCCTCTGGCTCTCCGGCGCGGAGATCGACTGGTCCGGTTTCCACGCCGGCGAGCAGCGCCGCCGGGTGCCGCTGCCGGCGTATCCGTTCGAGCGGCAGCGGTATTGGATCGAGCCCGGCCGCGCCATCCAGCCCTCGCAGGAGACGGCGTCTCCCGTGGCCCTCCTGTTACCGCAAGGGGCCACGGTAGACCCGGCCTGGACCGCCGCGCTGGCAGCGCGCGGCGTCCGGATGGTCGCCCTCCCCCCCGGCCCGCCCAGTCCCGAGGCCCTCGACGAGCTCCTCGGCGTGAAGCCCTCGCCGGCCGCGGAGACCGCGCCTGCCGAGGGTCTTCGGAGCCCCGGCCATGTCCGGCCCGGGATCGATACGCCCTACGAGGAGCCGCGCACCGATGTCGAGCGGCGGCTCGCCGCGATCTGGGGAGACCTGCTCGGAATCGACCGGGTGGGAGCCCACGACAGCTTCTTCGCGCTGGGTGGCCATTCGCTGCTCGGCCTCCAGCTCGTCTCGCGCCTCCAGGCCGGCTTCGGCGTGGAGCTCCCCCTGCGCACCCTCTTCGAGGCGCCCACCGTGGCCGCCCTCGCGGCGGAGATCGCGACGGAGGTGGAGCAGCGCCGAGACCGGGGCGATACGGCGGGCGCGCCGCCCCTCGTCCCGGTGCCGCGCGAAGGATCCCTGCCCCTGTCGTTCGCCCAGCAGCGGCTCTGGTTCATCGACCAGCTCGAGCCGGGCACGCCGCTCTACAACCTGCCGGTGGTGCTGCGCGTCGAAGGACCGCTGCGGCCCGCGGTGCTGCGGCGCTGCCTGGGGGAGGTCGTGCGCCGCCACGAGGCCGTGCGCACCGTCTTCGTCCTGCGGGAAGACGCGCCGGTGCAGGTGATCCAGCCGCCGGCGCCCTTCGTCCTGCCGCTGGTGGACCTGTCGGGGCTGCCGGAGCCCGCGCGCGAGGCGCAAGCCCTCACCCTGGCCGCGGAGGAGGCTGGCCGGCCTTTCGACCTCGTTGATCCCAGCCGGGACCTGATGCTGCGTGGCCTGCTGCTCCGCCTGGCAGCGGAGGACCATACCCTCGCGCTCATCATGCACCACGTCGCGAGCGACGGCTGGTCCATGGGCATCCTGGTGCGCGAGGTG